>JBKPRF010000094.1:0-7527 GCA_046734475.1 Chloroflexota bacterium | reverse complement strand
CGAGGGCAGCAGGTCCGCCAGAGCAGCCCGGAGGCCGTTGAGCCCTTCGCCCGTCATGGCCGCGATCGCGACCGCCGGAACATCCTCAGCGGCGCGCGCGCCGCGGAACGCCGGCCAGGCGTCGACGGCGGCCTCGCGATCGAGCTTGTTGAACGCGATCAGTGTCGGCTTCTCGAGCAGTGGCGGGTCGTGCGCCTCGAGCTCGCCGCGGATCACCCCGTAGTCCGCCTCGGGATCCCGGGCGGAGCCATCCACGACATGGACCAGGACGCGCGTCCGCTCGACGTGGCGCAGGAACGCGTGGCCCAGTCCCGCACCGGAGCTGGCGCCCTCGATGAGGCCCGGCACGTCGGCCACCGTCACGCGAAGGTCCCCACCGGCTCCGCCGCCCCCGTCGACGCCGTCGAGGTCCAGCACGCCGAGGTTCGGTTCGAGCGTGGTGAAGGGATAGTCGGCGATCTTCGGTGTCGCCGCCGTCAGTGCCGCGAGCAGCGTCGACTTGCCGGCGTTCGGCAGGCCGACGAGGCCGATGTCGGCGATGAGCCGCAGCTCGAGCGAGATCTCGCGCTCTTCGCCGGGCTCGCCCTTCTGCGCATGCCGCGGCGCCTGGTGGGTCGAGGTCGCGAAGTGGGTGTTGCCGAGCCCGCCCCGGCCGCCGCGGGCGACGGCCGCCTCCTGGCCGACCGCCACGAGATCGGCGATGAGCGCGCCGGTCGCGTTGTCCACGACCCCCGTGCCGGGCGGGACCGAAAGCACGAGGTCAGGCCCGTTCTTCCCGTGCCGGCGCGCGCGCTCGCCGCGACCACCCGGCCCTGCCTTGAAGTGGCGCTTCACCTGGAAGTCGCGGAGGGTCGTCTGGCCCGGGTCGACCCGGAGGATGATCGAGCCGCCGCGGCCGCCGTCGCCGCCGTCGGGGCCGCCGCGCGGCACGTGGGCCTCGCGCCGGAACGTTGCCGCGCCATCGCCGCCATCGCCGGCTCGCAGCCAGAGTGTCACCCGGTCGAGGAACATCCGAGGGCTATCTTCGCACGCGGCCCGGGGCCAACCCGAGCGCGAACCGGCTCAGTAGTAGCGGAGCGGGTTGACGAAGTAGGCGCCGCTCGTGAACGGCCGCCCGACCGAGACCGCGAAGTGGTCGTGGGGGCCGCTCGCCCAGCCGCTCGAGCCGACCCGGCCGACGTACTGGCCCTTGTAGACCGACTGGCCGACGTGGACGCCGATCGACGACATGTGGCAGTTCTGGATGTACAGGTTGCTGCCGATGTAGATCGTGACCTCGTAGCCGCAGCCGTCGCTGTTCCAGCTCGCGTAGACGACCGTCCCACCGCGCGCGGCGATGATCCGCGAGCCGTACGGGGCGGCGATGTCGATGCCGTAGTGGCCGTAGTGGAAGTACTGGCTGATGTAGCCGCCCGGCACCGGCCAGGCCCAGCTGCCGCTCGTGTAGGAGGAGGTCTTCGTCGTCGTCGAGCCCGACGAGGTCGAGGTCTTGGGCGCCGGTTTCGCGGTGGGGATCGGCGCTCCCTTGGCGCCGGGCAGGATCAGCACCTGGCCCACGACGAGGGTCGGATCGGACAGGTTGTTCAGCTGGACGATCGCGTCGGCGTCGACGTCGTACTTGGCCGCGATCGCCTCGAGCGTGTCGCCCGCCGCGACCGTGACGACGAGGCCGTTCACCGGCGGGATGACGAGGACCTGGCCCTGATGGAGGCTGTCCTTCGAGGTGAGGTGGTTGGCCCACCACAGGGTCATCATCGAGACGCCGAACTTCGAGGCGATCCCCGTGAGCGTGTCGCCGGACTTCACGGTGTAGTGCCGCAGCAGGTCGCTGCCGCTCTCGACCGTCGTGTCGACCGCGACGGGCTTGTAGAACGTGCCGTCGTCGACATACGCGCCGAGCTCGGCCGCCGCCGTCGTGTCGTACTCCGCGCCGTAGTCGACCCGTGCGCCCTGACCGCCGATCGCCAGCCGCACGGCCTGGTCCTCGGCCTGCGCTGCGCCGACTGGGCGGACGACGCCCTGGCCGATGCTGACGGCCCCCGCGACGATGACGGCGAGCGCGATCCCCATCGGAAGCGCCCGCTCGCCACCGAGGCGAACGCGGATCAGGCGCCGCTGGAGGCGGAGGCGGTTGGTGGTGCGAAAGCGAGGATGGAGCCCGACGATGGCCTGGAGCAGCGCGGTGGCGCCGCGGGTCCCGTGGCCCGAGTGCCATCCGTGCGCACCGTGGGCGCTCTGCCCCAGGCTCGCCGGGTGCTCGAGGTGGGTCCGCGCGAGCTCACGCCGCGAGGCGAGGTGCCGCGGCACCGCCGGGCCATGGCCCTTCGGGCGGCGGGTGGGGACGGGAACGAGAAGATCGACGATCCGTCGGGTCAACCCGACGGCCCGGCGGTGGAATCGCCGAACGGTGAGCGATCGGTTCCGGTCGGACGAGCGCAGCCGCTCGATGGCGCGCTGGACGCCGCCCATGGCGTTCGGCAATACATACTCCTGGCGGGACGGTCCGGGCGCGGCGGTCGCGCGGAATGGACGCTGGGTTCGTGGACCGTCAGCGGGTCGCGATCTTGAGCTGGGTTCTCTCTTCGCGGCCGAGCCCGCTCCTCCGCGGACTGCGACGTTCTATCGACCTTATCACGGGGCTCTTCACCCCTGCAAACGCGCAACAGTCCCGGCCGGAGCCGGGACTGTCATGTGTGCCTTGTGGCGACGCCAGGGGGCGATCAGTTCGAGGCGTCGAGGGACTTCGTCAGGCCGGCGAGGAACTGGGTGTTGGTATCCGTCTTCGCGAGGCGGTTGAGCAGGAGCTCGATGCCTTCGTTGGTACCGACGGCCGACAGCATCCGGCGCATCGTCCAGACCATCTTGAGGGTCGGCTCCTCGAGGAGAAGCTCTTCGCGCCGGGTGCCCGAGCGCATGACGTCGATGGCCGGGAAGATCCGCTTCTCGGCAAGCTTGCGGTCGAGGATGAGCTCCGAGTTGCCGGTGCCCTTGAACTCCTCGTAGATCACGTCGTCCATTCGCGACCCGGTGTCGACGAGGCACGTCCCGATGATCGTGAGGGAGCCGCCCTCCTCGATCTTGCGGGCCGCCCCGAAGAACCGCTTCGGCGGATAGAGGGCGATCGGGTCGAGGCCGCCGGATAGCGTCCGGCCGCTCGGCGGCAGGGCCAGGTTGTAGGCCCGCGCAAGTCGGGTGATCGAGTCGAGCAGGATCACGACGTCACGGCCGGTCTCGGTCTGGCGCTTGGCGATCTCGAGGGCCATCTCGGCCACGTGGGTGTGGTTCTCGGTCGGCTCGTCGAACGTCGAGCTGATGACCTCGCCCTTGACGCTCCGGCGCATGTCCGTGACCTCCTCGGGCCGCTCGCCGATGAGGGCGACCATCAGGAGGATGTCCGGGTAGTTGGCCGTGATGCCGTTGGCGATGTTCTTGAGGAGCATCGTCTTGCCGGCCTTCGGCGGACTGACGATCAGCGCCCGCTGGCCCTTGCCGATCGGATTGACGATGTTCACGAGCCGCTGGCTCAGATTCTTCGCGTCGCTCTCGAGGTTGATGAGCTCGTCGGGATGGACGGGCGTGAGGTCGTTGAAGACCGGCCGGCGGCGGGCGGTCTCGATATCGACGCCGTTGACGGAGTCGACCCGGAGCAGGCCCCAGTACTTCTCCTGCTCGCGCGGGGCGCGGACCGCCCCCGCGACACGGTCGCCGATGCGGAGGCCGAACCGGCGGACCTGGCTCGAGGAGACGTAGACGTCCTCGTGGCTCGGCAGCAGGCCGTGCCGGCGCATGAAGCCGTAGCCCTCGTCGACGACGTCGAGGATGCCGGTGGCATAGGCCAGGCCGGCGCGCTCGGTCTGGCGCTGGAGGATCTGGTCGACCAGGTCGTCCTTGCGCTCTTCGGTGCGGGTGTCGAGCTCGAGGTCCTGGCCGACCTGGCGGAGCTCGGCGACGCTCATCTCTCGGAGGTCGGCGACGTCGAGGTCATTGCGCTCGCGCGCCGCCTCGATCTCCTGCATCTCCTCGTATTCGCTGACGGGAGCGCGGCCGGGGCCGCCTCCGCTGCCGCGGCGGGGACGACGTCGGTTGCGCAGGGTGCGCTGGTCTGGAGCGGGCATCTGGATAGGGGTCACCTGTGACTGAGGGGCTTGGAAGGGTGCGTGAAGGCTGGGCTGTCACCGCACACGTGGGCTGCTCGCCGCACACAAAGCGGCCCGCGACTGCGGACGTGTGGGGAACGGGATTGAGTATGGGGCCCCGACCGGCCGCTCGTCAATGAGGTTTGATGCACAGCGCGCATGCAGGGCGCCGAGTGCCAAACGGGCGCCGAGTGTGAGATTTGACTCAGGCGCAAATACGGCAGCAGATCTGGGTCAGATAGTCGCCTGGTGCACGTTTGGCGCGATCGCCGTGCGCCCTCCCGCACGAAGGGCCCCGACCTCGCGGCTGTGGCGCTGTCCAAGTTGCGTGCCAGTCCAATCTGGCACAAAACCCGGGCCACGCCTCGGCAAGCCGGTCCTACCGGCGGTGCCATCGCGGCCGGCCAGCCTACCGGCGGCGCCCCGTCAGCGGCCGGTCTTGGCGCCGACGGCGGTCTTCGCGCCCGAGCCGTCCCTCGACGCGCTCGCGCTCTCGGCCATCGCCTGGCGGGCGGCGTCCCAGTCCTTGCGGAACTGGACGATCCCCTTGTCGGTGAGCGGGTGGCGGACCATCTGCTGGAAGACCTTGAACGGCAGCGTCGCGATGTGCGAGCCGGCCAGGGCCGCCTCGGTGACATGGCGCGGGTGGCGGACGGATGCGGTCAGGACCTCGGTCTCGAGCTCGTGGATCATCACGATCTCGACGAGCTCGCGGATGACGGTCATCCCCTCTTCGTTGATGTCGTCGAGGCGGCCAACGAACGGCGAGAGCAGCGACGCCCCGGCCTTCGCGGCGAGGAGCCCCTGGTTCGCGCTGAAGATCAGCGTGCAGTTCGTCTTGATGCCCTCGGCCCGGAAGCGGGACATCGCCTCGAGGCCGGTCTCCGACATGGGCACCTTGACGTAGATGTTGTCGGCGATCTTCGCGAAGTGGCGGCCTTCCTTGAGCATCCCCTCGACGTCCTCGGCCACGACCTCGGCGGACACGGGGCCCGGCGTGATGTCGCAGATCTCCTTCAGGACCTCGTCGTAGGTCATGCCCTTCGTCTTGGCGAAGAGCGTCGGGTTCGTCGTGACCCCGTCGAGGACGCCCCAGGCGTTGACCGTCCGGATCTCTTCGATCTCGGCGGTGTCCAGGAAGAGCTTCATGCCAGTCGCCTCCGCGTTTCGGGGCCGGCGCGGTCGTGGCGGTCCCGCGTGCTTCGTGTCTCCGGCGATTCTACGCTCGGGCGATGATCGGCCGGCTCGGGGTCCTCGGCGAGACCGCGTATCGGCGGTTCTGGATCGGCGAGTCCATCTCGGTGCTCGGCAGCCAGGTCACCGAGCTTGCGCTGCCGCTCACCGCGGTGCTCCTCCTCGGCGCCACGCCGGGCGAGATGGGGCTGCTGGCCGCGATCGGGTTCAGCCCGTTCCTGCTGTTCGGGCTGCTCGCCGGGGTCTGGGCGGATCGCTTCTCGCGGCGCCGGATCCTCATCTCGACCGACCTCTTCAGCGCGGCGGCCGTCGCGCTCGTCCCGCTCGCGGCGGCCGCGCACGTGCTGTCGATGCCGATCCTGTATGTCGCCGGGTTCGTCCTGGGCACGAAAGAGGTCCTCGCCCGGGTGGCCTCGCAGTCATTCATCCCGACCCTCGTCGGGCGCGAGCGACTGGTCGAAGCCAACGCCCGCCTCGAGGCCTCGACGTCCGTCGCGATCATCGCCGGGCCGGGGCTGGGCGGGCTGCTCGTTCAGCTGCTCACCGCGCCGATCGCGCTCGTCGTCGACGCGATCTCGTACCTGGTCTCGGCAACGTTCCTCGGATCGATCAGGGTCCGCGAGCCGGTCGCCGCCGCCGGCCGCCCGAAGACGAGCGTGCGGGCGGAGATCGTCGCGGGCCTCCGCCTGGTGCTCGGGACGCCGCTGCTTCGGGCCCTGATGGCGGGTGGCGCGATCCATAACTTCTTCGCCCGGATGATCGAGGCGCTGTTCGTCCTCTACGCCATCCAGGTGGTCAGGCTCTCGCCGGCCGAGATCGGCCTCGTGATCGCCGCGACGGGCCCTGGCGCACTGCTCGGCGCGGTCTTCGTCGGCCGGATCGGTCGTCGAGTGGGTGTCGGACGGTCGATCGTGTGGCTCCAGGTCCTCACCGGCGTCGCCGAGCTGATGATTCCCATCGTGACCGGGCCCGGGCTCACGTCATTGGCGATCCTGGCCGCGAGCAGCTTCCTCATCGGCTTCGTCCGAACGGCCTTCAACGTGACCCAGGTGAGCCTCCGGGTCGCGATGACACCCGATCAGCTGCACGGCCGGCTGAACGCGACGATCCGGTTCCTGATGTGGGGCGTCACACCATTCGGCGCGCTCGCCGGCGGGTTCCTCGCGTCGACGGCGCTCGGGCTCACCGGGACGATCTGGGTCGCCGCGATCGGCGTGCTCCTAGCGTTCGTCCCCTTCCTCGATCGATCGCTTCGGACTGTCCGGGCGATCCCTGCCTGAACGAGGGGTCAGGCCGTCGTGGCCTCCTCGGAGTGGTCCTCGGAGCTCGGTGCGACCTGGACGATCTGCGGCTCCATGACCGGGTGGTGGCGCCGGACCGGCGGGTGCGGCTGCATCGCCGCGCCGATGAACCCGTCGAACAGCGGATGCGGCCGCTCGGGCCGGCTCTTGAACTCCGGGTGGAACTGGCTGGCCACGAACCACGGGTGATCCTTGAGCTCGACGATCTCGACCAGGCGGCCGTCGGGTGACTGGCCGCTGAGGAGCATCCCGGCACCCTCGAGCGTCTGGCGGTAGCGGTTGTTCACCTCGAACCGATGGCGGTGGCGCTCGTAGATGACCTCCTGACCGTAGGCCTCGGCGGCCTTCGAGCCGGGCGTGAGCTTCGCCGGGTAGAGGCCGAGGCGCATCGTGCCGCCCTTGTCCTCCATGTCGCGCTGGTCCGGCATGAAGTCGATCACCGGGTTCTCGGTGAACATGTCGAACTCGGTCGAGTTCACGTCCTTCGAGCCGATGACCTGGCGGGCGAACTCGATCACCGCGCACTGGAGCCCGAGGCACAGGCCGAGGTACGGCACGTGGTGGTCACGGGCGAAATGGGCGGCAAGGACCTTGCCCTCGATGCCGCGATGGCCGAAGCCGCCGGGGACCACGATCCCGCCGACGTCCTCGAGCTGCTCGTAGAGGGTCTCCTTCGAGAGCGCCTCGGAGTCGACCCAGCGGATCTTCACGTCGACGTCGTGGGCCCAGCCGGCGTGCTTGAGGGCCTCGGTGACGGAGAGGTACGCGTCGGGCAGCTCGATGTACTTGCCGACGAGGGCGACCTCGAGGACCGGCTTCGGTGCCTTGATCCGATCGACGAGGACGCGCCAGGACTCGAGATCCGGTTCGATGTCGGGGTCGCCGAGCCCGTGCTC
>JBKPRF010000093.1:0-5148 GCA_046734475.1 Chloroflexota bacterium | reverse complement strand
TCCTCGAGCTGCGCCGGAGCGGCTATTCGCTGACCCTGATGCTCAAGGACCACCCGGAGCTGCGGCGGATGGGGGTGGCCGCGGCCTACGCCTATGCCGCCGCGAACAAGCCCCGCTACGCGGAGTTCTTCGACGCCGATGGCTCGCTCGTCGGCCCCGGCTACAGCGAAGCCGAAGCCGACGGGCTGCCGAGCCAGTACCGCCTGCCCGGAGTCGTGATCAAGGCCTGATCGGCGTCGGAGGCTCGCCGAACGCGGCCCCAGCGGACGAGCCTTCAAGGCCTCTCCCCGCCGGCTTCACATTCGCTCCACGATCTCGACCGAGGATCCGTGCCATCACCGCACAGCAAAGGAGATGGCACTTCATGAGAAGCTTCGGCAGCATCCTGTTCGGGATCCTCGTCATCGTGCTCCTCGCCGGGATCGGCGTCGGGATCTACGACGCGGGCCTCCAGCAGGGCATCGCCCAGTCGGCGACGGTGCCGGCGGGCGCGGTCCCGTACTACGCGTACGGCTGGCATGGCGGATTCGGCGGCGGGTTCGGAATCTTCGGGCTGCTCTTCCCGATCCTCTTCCTCTTCCTGATCTTCGGCCTCGCCCGGGCGGCATTCGGCCACCGGCGCGGCTGGGGCGGCTGGGGCCATGGCTACGGCTACGGGCCGGGCAAGTTCGGGCCGGGCCCCTGGATGGGCGGCCAGGATCGCGACCAGTGGATCGCGGACTGGCACCGCCGGCTCCACGAGACCGAAGGGACGGATGCCAAGGGCCCAGGCTCGGGGACGCCCCCCGCGAGCTGACCCAGGCACCAGGAAGGGCGCGGCGCGAGCCGCGCCCTTCCCGTTTCCACCCGACCGACCTCTAGAGTGGCGCCGATGAAGACCGTCCTCGTCGTCGATGACGAGCCCCGCATCGCCCAGCTCGCCCGCGACTACCTCGAGCACGCCGGCTTCGGCGTGCTCCTGGCCGGCGACGGCCGGTCGGCGCTGCAGGCGATCAGGACCCGGCAACCGGACCTCGTGGTGCTCGACCTCGGCCTGCCGGAGGTCGATGGCCTGGAGGTCACCCGGACCGTTCGCGAATCGTCGCGGGTCCCGATCATCATGCTGACCGCGCGCGACGACGAGCTCGACAAGCTGCTCGGCCTGGAGCTCGGCGCCGACGACTACATCACGAAGCCGTTCAGCCCACGGGAGCTCGTCGCCCGGGTCCGCGCGGTGCTGCGTCGGAGCGAGGCCGCGCCGGCCGAGGCGACCGATCGGGTGGTCGTCGGGGATCTCAGCCTCGACGCCGCGAAGCTCCGAACGACGGTTGGCGGCCGGTCGATCGACCTCACCGCGACGGAGTTCGGAATCCTGTTGACCCTCGCGCGCCAGCCCGGTCGCGTCTTCACCCGGGCCCAGCTGCTCGATGCCGTCCGCGGCGTCGCGTTCGAGTCCTACGAGCGGGCGATCGACGCCCACGTGAAGAACATCCGCCGGAAGCTCGAGCCCGAGCCGCATCGGCCCCGCTACCTCCTCACGGTCTACGGCGTCGGGTACCGCCTGGCGGATGCCGACGAGGTGACGCCGTGAGGCCGCCCGAGGGCCGCCCGCCGTGGTGGCCCGACGACGAGGCCTGGCCGCCGGAGCCCGGTGCCTGGCGGCGGGTCGCGTGGGCGAACCGCCGGCGAGGCGGCCCGTACGGCCCGCGCGGGCCCTGGGGGCCCATGCGCCGACAGCACTTCATGCCCTGGATCGGCTGCTTCATCGTGGTCGTGGCGATCGCCTTCGGGTCGCTCGGCATCCTGCTGCTCTGGGCGCTCCAGCTCGTCCTGGGCTTGACGCACCCAGGGGGCGGCTCGGGCCTCGTCCAGATCGCCACGGTCGTCGTGCTGATCTTGGGCATCGCCACGGTCGGCGGCGGCTTCCAGTTCGCGCGGCGGCTCTCGCTGCCGCTGGGCGATCTCGTCGACGCCGCAGGGAGGGTCGAGGCCGGCGACTACTCCGCCCGGGTCGAGGTCCCGCGCCGCGGCCCGATCGAGCTCCAGGGCCTCGCCCGCGCGTTCAACACGATGACCGCCCGCCTCGAGACCGACGAGGCCCAGCGCCGGACCCTGCTGGCCGAGATCAGCCATGAGCTCCGGAACCCGCTCGCGGTGGTGCAGGGCAACATCGAGGCGCTGATGGACGGCGTGTATCCCGCCGACCACGCTCATCTCGAGCCGATCCTCGACGAGACGAAGGTCCTGTCGCGACTCGTCGAGGACCTCCGGACCCTCAGCCTCGCCGAAGCCGGCACGCTGACGCTGCATCGCGAGCCGACCGATGTCGACGTGCTCGCGGCCGAGGTCGTGGAGTCGTTCCAGGTCACCGCGTCGAAGGCCGGCGTCACGCTGGTCGCCGACGTGCCGGATGACCTCCCGATCCTCGACGTCGATCCGATCCGGATCCGGGAGGTCGTGTCGAATCTCGTGGACAACGCCCTGCACTACACGCCGCGCGACGGTCGTGTGACGGTGGCCGGCCGGCTCGCCGGCGATCGGGTCGAGCTGGCCGTCAGCGACACCGGGCCGGGGATCCCGCCGGAGCTCCTGCCAAGCGTCTTCGAGCGGTTTGCCAAGTCGGCCGAGTCGCGGGGCTCCGGCCTCGGGCTCGCCATCGCCAAGGCGATCGCGGAGGCCCATCGCGGAACGATCACGGCCGAGTCGCCGCCGAGCGGCGGGACCACGATCCGGGTCTCGCTGCCGACGACTTGAGACGCCTGAGTTAGGGCGCGCCGAGTCGCAGAATTCCGGGCGCCGCGGGACCTTGGTGTACGCTCACCGCGAGATGACCGACACCGCAGACCGGGCCACGGAAGCCGCCGAGACGCCCGCCGCGCCGCTGTTCGACGCCGAGAAGCGCGCGACCGAGCTGGCGATCCTCGACGCCCTCCGGGCCGTCGTCGACCCCGAGATCGGGATGAACGTCGTCGAGCTCGCCCTCATCAAGCAGATCCTGCTCGGCAAGGACGAGACCGAGGTCAAGATGATCCTGACGACCCCGTTCTGCCCCTACGCCGGGTCGATGATCCAGCAGGTCAAGGAGCAGGTCGAGTCGGTCGTCGAGCACCCGGTCAAGGTCACGCTCCTCGCCGAGCGCTGGGACCCGCGCGACGCGGGGCTGATGTGGTGAGCGCGGCCGCGGCCTGATGCCGAGGCGCTCGCCGATCGATTCGGTCGTCGCCACGACGAAGGGCGACGACGGCACGACCGGGCTCCTCTTCGGCGGCGCGAGAGTCCAGAAGGACGACCCCAGGACCGAGGCCTACGGCACCGTCGACGAGGCGGTCGCGGCACTCGGACTGGCGCGGGCCGGCGCGGCAGCCGCGCCGATCGCGCTGCCCGCCGGCATCGGCGATCTGGGGGAGCTGCTGCTCCGGCTGCAGCGCGAGCTGTTCGTCGTCGGGGCCGAGCTGGCGACCACGCCCGAGGCGTGGGATCGGCTCGAAGACGGCCGGACCCGAGTGTCGGCCGAGATGGTCGCCTCGGTGGAGACCCTCCTCGTGCCGCTCGAGCGCGAGATCGAGATGCCACGCGAGTTCGTGGTGCCGGGCGAGACGATGACGAGCGCCGCGCTCGAGCTGGCTCGCACGATCCTGCGCCGCGCAGAGCGCCGCGCGGTGGCGCTCCGGCGCGACGGCCTCGTGCCGGGCGAGTACGTGCTGCCCTATCTCAACCGGCTCGCGGACCTCGTCTGGGTCCTGGCCCGGGCCGCAGAGCAGGCGGAGGCGCGGTCCGCGAGGCCCGCGCGTCGCCGGTAGTCGCCGCCTCCCATACGACCTGCGGCCCGAGCGCTGGCCCGCGCCGCAGTGGCGCCGCCCGAGCCGCAGTGGCGCGGCCCGAGCCGCGGTGGCGCGCCGTCATCGTCCTGGTATGCCGGGAGGGATTAGCCGGGCGTCTTGCGTGCCCGGCGACATGCGCGCCGGGCGGGCGGTCGGTGGTACGGAACCGCGGCCACGCTCGATCGGCCGGCCGACCGCGCCTCCGGACGCCCGGTCTCGGCTCTCCGGGCCGCACAACGGCGTCTGCCATTCCCTCCCGGAATAGGGCATGGATAAGGGCCGAGCGGCCACGCCAGATCGCGCGTGGGCGCCGCCAGATCACGCCCGGCGTGACCGTCGAACGGGTCTAGGGCGTCGCCGCGGTCGCGCGCTTCGCCGGGCGAACCCGCTGCCTGATCGGCGCACAGCGATCGTCGACCCGGACCGTCTCGGCGGCGCCCTGGCTGCCACGGGCGGCGATCCGGTCGGCGAGGAATTTCGCGGTCCGGATCGGGTCGGCCGGATGGGCCCACGTGTAGCCCTGGCCCATGTCACAGCCGAGCTCGCGCAACCGGCGCGCCTGCTCGGCGGTCTCGATGCCCTCGGCGACGACGCTGACGCCGAGGCCGTGGGCCAGCGACACGACCGCCCGGACGATCCCGACGTTCGGGTCCTGGACGTCGAGGTCGGTCACGAACGAGCGATCGATCTTGATCGTGTCGAGCGGCAGGTGGCGGAGGTAGGCGAGCGACGAATAGCCGGTGCCGAAGTCGTCGAGCACGATCCGGACGCCGAGGGCCCGCAGCTGGTTGAGGACGCCGAGGCTGGCCTCGGACCGGTCCATGACGCTCGACTCGGTGATCTCGAGCTCGAGGGCGCACGGCTCGAGGCCCGACATCCGGAGGACCTCGCCGATGCCGCTCGCCAGGTCCGGGTCGGCGAACTGCCGCGGCGAGAGGTTGACGCTCATCACGAGGCTCTCGTCGGGCCAGTGCTCGCGCCACAGCTGGGCCTGGCGGCAGGCCTTCTCGAGGACCGTCCGGCCGAGGGCGATGATCAGGTCCGATTCCTCGGCGAGGGCGATGAAGTCGACCGGCAGCACGAGGCCGCGGCCGGGGTGCTGCCAGCGAGCCAGCGCCTCGAAGCCGACGATCCGCTCTGTCCGCAGGTCGAGGATCGGCTGGTAATGGACGATCAGCTCGTCGCGGTCCAGGGCCTGCCGCAGCTCGGTCTCGACGTCGACCCGCTCGCGGGCGTGGCGGTTGCGGAGCGGGTCGAACAGCGCGATCCGGCGGTTCGGATCGGCCTTCGTGTCGACCAGCGCGATCTCAGCCTCCTGGAGGATGTCCCCGGCGCCGGTCTGGCCCGG
>JBKPRF010000092.1:0-3101 GCA_046734475.1 Chloroflexota bacterium | reverse complement strand
CCACCGAGGCGACCGTCGTGCTCGTCGTCGTCGATGTCCTCTTCGCGGTGTTCGTCTGTCTCCAGATCGCGTACCTGTTCGGGAACTCGGCGATCGTGGCGGCGGCCGGTGTCACGTACAGCGACTACGCCCGCGAGGGCTACTTCCAGCTCGTCGCGGTCGTGGTCGGTGCGGGCATGCTCCTCACCGTCGCCGCAGCGGCGGCGGCCCGACCGGAGGGTCGCTCACGGGCGTTCGTCGGGGCGGCCCTCGGGCTGCTCGCGCTGACCGCGGTCATCCTCGCCTCGGCGGCGGTCCGGCTCGGGCTGTACCAGCAGATCTACGGCTGGACCGAGCTGCGCTTCTACGTCGCGGCCTCGATCGCGTGGCTCGCGATCTCGGGGCTTGTCGCCACGGCGCTGCTCGTCCGCGACCGGATGGGCTGGCTCGCCCATGGCCTGGCGATGGCGGCCGTGGCCGTGACCCTGGCCATCTCGGCGCTCGGGCCCCAGGCCTTCATCACCCAGCAGAACCTGGCGCGAGCGCTCGATCCGAGCCTCATCCCACGCGAGGGCCACTCGGGCTTGGACGCGGCCTATCTGGCCGGGCTCGGCGACGACGCCGTCCCGGCGCTCGTGGCGGCGCTGCCGCAGCTGGACCCGGCGAGCCGCGCAGCGATCACGCCGGCACTCCAGGAACGCAGGCGCGAGCTCGCCGACGATCCCGGAGCCGCCGCGCCGCAGGCCTGGAACTACTCACGCGAGCAGGCCCGGATCGCGCTCGCGACGCTGCCGTGATCTGAGCCGGCTCTGCCGGGAATCGAAAAGCCGCCGGACCAGCCGGCGGCTCCGAGGTCAGACGCGGCGGGCGCCGCGGTCAGTTTCGGGTCAGTGCGCGCAGGACCGGGCGGTTCCCGCGTCATCGGCGGTCCGGAAGCTCGAGCCGCAGCCACAGGCCGCGACGGCGTTCGGATTGTTCACGGTGAAGCCGGCGCCCATGAGGGTGTCGACGTAATCGATCTCGGAGCCCATGAGGAGCGGGATGCTCTTGTCGTCGACGTAGACCTTCATGCCGTTCGCGCTGAGGACGCGATCGTCCGGGGTGGGCTGGTCCTCGAGCATCATGCCGTAGCGGAAGCCGGAGCAGCCGCCGGAATAGACGTACACGCGCAGGCCGATGTCCGGGTTCGCCTCTTCCTTGGTGAGGTCGCGCAGCTTCGCGGCCGCGGCGTCGCTGAGGGAGAGGACGGTGGGCGTGTCGAGAACGGGCTGCGTCTCGATCGCGGGCTGCTGCTCGATCATGGGTCAATCGTACGCACCGCAACTGATTCCGACAACAACCTCTTCCGTCGGGCGCCGAAGTCGATCGTCCCGAGGCGCTGCAGCCGGAGGTCAGGTGCCCTTCGGCCGATGTACCGTGGGCGAATGCGACGGAGATCCGTCCACGCACTGGCGGCGCTCGTGATCTCGGTCGCGGCAGTTGGCGGCTGCTCGGCCGCTGGGCCCGCCAGCGTCGCTCCGGCCGCGACGGGTGGGACGGCATCGCCGGTCGCCCCGACGGCTGGTCCGAGCTCGACCCCGTTCGTGCGTCCGACGATCCCGCCGCCGCCGTTCACGCCGCTCCCGGGCGCACCGGCCAGTGGCGTCACGCTCAAGCTCTCGGCATCGAGCGACTTCTGGTCCGTCAAGGAGCTGACCGCGCCGGCGGCCAAGACCTGGACGATCGACCTCAACAACGACAGCACGGTCACGCACAACTTCACGATCGAGTTCGGGACGAGCGCGAATCCCAAGATCTTCCAGGCGAGCGACCTGGGTCCGGGCGCCCATTCGATCGACGTCCCCGCCTTCCCTGCCGGGACGTACACGTTCATCTGCACGATTCATCCGGCCCTGATGGTCGGGACGCTGACCCTCAAGTAGGCCCACCTGCCCGCCGACGCGGGCCTTCGTCAGCCCTCGATTCGCTCCACGATCGTGGCGATCCCCTGGCCGACGCCGATGCACATCGTCGCGAGGCCGTAGCGACCGCCGCGGCGGCGGAGCTCGTGGACGAGCATCGTCATGAGGCGTGCGCCGCTCGCGCCGAGCGGGTGGCCGAGCGAGATCGCGCCGCCGTTCACGTTGACCTTCTCGGGGTCGAGGCCGAGCTCGTCCATGCAGACGAGCGACTGCGACGCGAAGGCCTCGTTCAGCTCGACGAGGTCGAGGTCGGCGACGGTCAGGCCCGCCCGGGCGAGGGCCTTCCGGGTCGCCGGGACCGGCCCGACGCCCATGATCGCCGGGTCGACGCCGGCGACGGCGGTCGCGATGACCCGGGCCATCGGCTTGAGGCCCAGCTCCCGCGCGCGGCCGGCCTCGACGACGAGGGTCGCTGCGGCGCCATCGTTGATCCCGGAGGAGTTGCCCGCCGTCACCGAGCCACCCTCGCGGAACGCCGCCCGGAGCCTGCCGAGCGCCTCCATCGACGTGTCGGCGCGGGGGTGCTCGTCGCGCGCGACGACGACCGGGTCGCCCTTGCGTTGCGGCACCTCGACCGGGATCAGCTGGTCCGAGAAGTAGCCGGCCTCGTGGGCCGCCACCGCTCGCTGGTGCGAGGTCAGCGCGAACGCGTCCTGGCGCTCCCGCGAGACGTCGCGCTCGGCCCCGTACCGCTCGACGACGTTCTCGGCGGTCTCGCCCATCGAGTATGGGTAATGCATCGCTGCCAGCCTCGGGTTCACGAACCGCCAGCCGAGCGTCGTGTCCTGGAGCTCCCGAGGCCCGCGATCCCACGAGCCCTCGGCCTTGGCCATGACGTACGGCGCACGGGTCATCGATTCGACGCCGCCGGCGACGAACAGGTCGCCGTCACCCGCCCCGATCGCATGCGCCGCCGTGTTGATCGCCTGCAGTCCCGAGCCGCACAGCCGGTTCACCGTCTGGCCGGCGACCTCGACCGGCAGCCCGGCGAGCAGGGCTGACATCCGGGCGACGTTGCGGTTGTCCTCGCCAGCCTGGTTGGCGCAGCCCAGGATCACGTCGTCGACCTCGGCCGGATCTACCCCTGCTCGCTCGACGACCGTCCGCACCACGTGCCCGGCCATCGTATCCGGGCGCAGCCGCGCCAGGGCACCGCCCAGC
>JBKPRF010000091.1:0-4990 GCA_046734475.1 Chloroflexota bacterium | reverse complement strand
GGCTCGACGCGGTCGTCGTCTCACAGCGCGAAGGCTCGATCAAGCCGCACCCGGAGATCTTCGCCGCGGCGGCGCGGTTGCTCGGGGCATTGCCGGAGCGGACCCTCCACGTGGGCGACGACTGGGCCGCGGACGTGGTGGGTGCGACCCGCGCCGGCTGGCACGCGGCGTACCTGCGGAACGCCCAGGGCGACACGCCGCTCCCGACCTCGGTCCCGGGCGATGACGCCAGGCCGGACCTCGTCGTCGACCGGCTCGTGGAGATCGAGCCGGAGATCGCCCGGACGTCGACCTAGACTCCCGGCCGATGGAGCCACGGGACCGGCGGAGGAGCCTCCTGCTGTTCGCGGCCGCAGCGGCGGCCTGGGTCGTAGTGGGTGTCGTCGTCATGTCGCTCGATCCGCGGGTCGACCCACGCAACGCCTACGCCGGCGCCGGAGCGATGGGCCTCGCCGCGGGCCTCACGACCACGCCGCTGTTCTGGCTCGGCGCCTTCGCCCGCCAGGGCCGAATCGCGTTCCGCGGCGACTGGACGCGGGCGCTGCGGCGCGGGGCCTGGATCGCCGCGCTCGTCGCGGTCTTCGTGGTGCTGCGCGTCCAGGGCATCCTGCAGCTGCCGATCGCGCTGTTCCTCGTGGCGATGGCGTTCGTGGCGGAGTCGGCCCTGTCGAGCCAGCGCTGACCGGGTGTAGGATGCCGGCGGCGCCCCGCTGGACGGCGGATCCGAACCGGCGGCGTCGGACGCGATGGCCGGCCCGCCGATCCCGCGGCCCGGCCCCGGAGGTTCCGGTGAGCGAGCGCCGATCCCTGCCCCCATCCGACGTTGCCGTGGCCAACGGCTGGGCCGAGGAGTTCGAGACGTTCGAGCACGCGGACCTGCCGACCTATGTCGGCCCGACCACGTTCTCCAAGGTGCCGTGGATCGAGGATCCGGCGGCGATTCTGGCCGCGAACGCTGACGTGGCGATCGTCGGCGCACCGTTCGACGACATGGTCACCCACCGACCCGGCACGCGGTTCGGGCCCCGGGCCATCCGCGAGGCGCAGTACACCTCCGGCTCGATGAACTCGCTCCAGCTCGACGTCCGGCCGTTCGAGGAGCTGACCGTCGTCGACGCCGGCGATGCGAACGTCGTCCCGACGCTCGCGACGCGGGGCCACGCGATGATCTACCGCAAGGTCCTGGAGGTCGCTGGCACGGGGGCGATCCCGATCGTCTTGGGCGGCGACCACTCCATCACTTGGCCGAGCGCGACGGCGGTCGCCGAGGTGCGCCGTCCCTCCCGGATCGGCGTCGTCCACTTCGACGCCCACGCCGACACGGCGCCGGACTCGTGGGGTCAGCTGGCGGGACACGGCTCGCCGATGCGGCGGCTCATCGAATCGGGCGCGGTGCTCGGCAAGAACTTCGTCCAGGTCGGGCTGCGCGGCTACTGGCCGCCACCGTCGGTCCTCGAGTGGATGCAGGAGCAGGGCCTGCGCTGGCACCTCATGACCGAGATCGAGGAGCGGGGCGCCGAGGCCGTCATCGACGAGGCGATCGCCGAGGCCCTCGACGGCCCCGATTCGATCTACCTGTCCCTCGACATCGACGTCGTCGACCCGGGCGCGGCCCCCGGGACCGGCACGCCGGAGCCGGGCGGGATGCAGCCGCGCGAGCTCCTCCGGGCCGTACGCCGGATCGTCGGCGCCGTCGAGCTCGCCGGGATGGACATCGTCGAGGTCTCGCCCCCGTACGACTGGGCCGAGTCGACCGCGATGATCGCCAACCGGGCCGCGATGGAGGCCATCTCGGCGCTCGCGGTCAAGCATCGCGCCGGCACGCGCGTTCGCTGGGAGGCGTGAGCGCGAGCGGCCGATGACCGAATCTCGCGCCGAGGCCCTGGCCCGGCTGTACGACCTCGACCTCGCCGAGGACCCCGGCGACCTCGACCTCTATCTCGCGATGGCCGCGCGCACCGGCGGCCCGATCCTCGAGCTCGCCGTCGGCACGGGCCGCCTCGCGGTGCCGCTCGCCGCGGCGGGCCACGAGGTGGCAGGGGTCGACGACGACGACGCGATGCTCGCCCGTGCGCACGACCGGGCCGACAGCGCCGGTCGAGCCGTCGCCGACCGGTTGCGGCTCGTCAAGGGCGACATGGTCGAGGTGCGCGTCGACGGGCTTGCGGGCGGGGACGCGGGCCTCGCGATCCTCGGCCTCAACTCGATCCTGCTCCTCGCCGATCGCGATCGGCAGCGGCGGGTCCTGGCGACGATGGCGGCCCACCTGCGACCCGGCGGCCTCGCGCTCGTCGACGCCTGGCTGCCGACGGTGGACGACCTCGTCCGGTTCGACGGGCGGCTCTCGCTCGAGTGGCTCCGGACGGATCCGGTCACGGGTCACGAGGTCACGAAGCTGGCCGCGGCCTGGTACGACGCGACGAGTCGGCAGGTCACCCTCACGACACTCTTCGAGGCCAGCGAGCCGGGCGGGGCGGCGGCCCGCTGGACCCGCTCGGACTCGATGCGACTCGTCGACGCCGACGAGCTGCGCGCGTTCGCCGCGGACGCAGGGCTCGTGGTGGAGCAGCTCGCCGGCGACTACGAGCTCGGGCCCTTCGGTCCCGGCAGCGACCGGGCGATCCTGGTCGCGCGGCGCGAGGCGTGACCGACCCGAGGGCCGTTCCGGAGGCGTGACCATTGGGTCGCCGGGAACGGCCCGAACCCCGTGGTACCGTTCGAAGCGATGCCGGGAAGCGATGCCGTTCGGCTGCTCCTGGTCGAGGACGTCCCCCAGGTCGCACAGTACGTCCGAGGCCTGCTGAACGCCCAGAGCCAGGTCCGACTCGTCGACGTGATCGCCGACGGGAGCTCGGCGCTGGGCCACATCGTCCAGCAGCGGCCCGACGTCGTCGTGATCGACGGCCTGCTCCAGGGCCGCGTCCGGGGGATGCAGCTCGTTCGCCAGATCCACGAGGCGAACCTCGGCCTGCCGGTCATCGTCCTGACGGTGCCCCAGCACCCGCTCGCCGCCGATCCCTCCAAGGGCATCGACGAGGTGCTGTCGATGCCGTTCAACGGCTACGACCTGATGTCCCGCGTGATCGCGGTGAACAAGGCCGCCGTGAAGGCCGCCGAGCACGGCCCCAGCCAGCTCATCTCGGTGTTCGCGCCGAAGGGCGGTGTCGGCCGCACGACGATCGCGTTCAACCTTGCCGCCGCGGCCGCGACGCTCGGCGTCCGGACGGTCCTCATCGACGGCAGCATCCAGTTCGCCGACGTGCGGGCCCTGCTTCGCGTCCCGGACAGCGAGCCGTCGATGCTGGACCTGCCGACGGACCGGATCTCCGAGACCGACCTCTCGGAGGTGCTCTACCACGACCCGTCGGGCCTCGACATCCTGCTCGCACCGCCACGGGTCGAGATGTCCGAGATGGTCCTCGCCCGTGACATCGACAAGACGCTCTCGATCATGCGGCGGCTGTACGACCTGATCGTCGTCGACACCGGGGTCAACCTCGACGAGGTGACCCTCGCCCTGCTCGACGCGGCCGACACGATCCTCCAGATCGTGACGTACGACGCGACCACGCTCCGCAACACGACGGCGGTGACCGATGCCTTCCGCAAGATCGGCTATCCGATCGACAAGATCAGGTACCTGCTGAATCGCGCCGACGCCTCGGCCGGGATCGACCACAACGAGCTGAAGCAGGTCATCGGCCGCGACCCCGAGTACCGCCTCCGCTCGGAGGGCCAGATCGTCGGGCCGGCGAGCAACCAGGGCAAGCCATTCGTGCTCGTGTCGCCGGACGCCGGCGTGAGCCGCGACCTCCTCGCGATCGCCCGGGAGCTCTCGGGTGGCAACGTGCCCGAGCAGGCCCCGGCCCGATCGTGGTTCGGGCGGCCGCAGCCGGCCGCCGCCGCGCGCTAGGGCCGCCGCCAGCGTGACCGATCGGCGACCCATCGGCGTCTTCGACTCCGGCGTCGGCGGCCTCACGGTCCTGCGCGAGATGCTCCGCCGGACGCCGACCGAATCGACGATCTACCTCGGCGACAACGCCCGAGCGCCGTATGGGACCCGGCCCGACGACGAGGTCCGGCAGTTCTCGATGGAGTCGGTCGACGCGCTCGTCGAGCGCGACGTCAAGGCGGTCGTGGTCGCCTGCAACACGTCGACGGCGGTCGCGATGGGCGACCTGCGACGGCGCTACGACCTGCCGATCCTCGGCGTGATCCGGCCCGGCGCGGTGGCGGCGTCGCTGACGACCCGCAACCGGCGGGTCGGGGTCATCGCCACCCCGGCGACCATTCGTTCCCGGGCGTACTTCGCGGCGATCAAGGACGAGAACCCCGCGATCGAGGTGTACGAGCACGCGACGCCCGCGTTCGTGCCGATGGTCGAGGCCGGCGAGCTCGCGGGCCCGATCGTCGAGCAGACCGTCCGCACGTCGCTCGCGCCGCTCCTCGGCGACCGCGACGCGGGGGGTGACTTCGTGTTCCCGCTGCCGGCCTCGGCCCGGATCGACACGCTGCTCCTCGGCTGCACCCACTACCCGCTGCTGCGGGATGCGATCGCGAGCGTGGCCGGCGAGGGGATCGCGATCGTCGATTCGGCGGCGGCGACCGCCTCCGCACTGTCGGAGCTGCTCTCGATCAACGGCCTCGAGGCGCCGCCTGCGGCCGTCCCGATCCACCAGCAGCTGACCACCGGCGACGTCGCCTTCTTCCGATCGATCGCCGAGCGGATGTTCGGCGACGGGTTCCCCGACGTGGCCGCGGCATGAGCGAGCCGAAGCCCGACCGCGGCTGGCGCTCCGACCGCCGCTGGCAGGCCGGCTTCCTCATCGGCTCGGCCATCGGTGCCGCCGCGACCGTGATCGGTCGCCGGGCCGAGCGGATCGCTCGCCGCGGGCTCGTCGACTGGGGCCTCGTCGAGCGGCTCGCGGTCCGCCGCGCGGAACGCGCTCCGGGCCGCCTGACGCCGCTCGAGCTCCGAGCGGCCGAGGGC
>JBKPRF010000090.1:0-2611 GCA_046734475.1 Chloroflexota bacterium | reverse complement strand
GCCCTGGGCGATGTTGTCGAGGATCTCGACCTCGCGCGGTGAGAGCGGCGCGAAGATCGGCTGGGCCTCCTGGCCGTACACCGCCAGCTCGCGGAACTCCTTGAGGACGCGCGACGCGACGGCCGGCTTGGAGAACACCTTGTCGTTGATGAGGAACTCGCCCTTGGAGACCCGCCGGATGATCTGGACGAGATCGTCGGGGCTGACGTCCTTGATGAGGAATGCCGCGGCGCCGGCCTTGATCGAGGCGAAGAGGGCTTCCTCGTCCTCGTCGACGGCCATGACGACGACGGCCGTCGCGGGCAGCTCGCGCCGGATCCGCTGGGTCGTCTCGATGCCGCCGGGCTGCGGCAGCGAGAGGTCCATGAGGACGATGTTCGGCGAGAGGGCGTTCGAGGCCTCGATCGCGGACCGGCCGTCGGCCGCCTCGCCGACGACCTCGAAGTCCTTCTCATGGGCGAGGACATTGACGATGCCGGCCCGGAAGAGCGCGTGGTCGTCGACGATCAGGATCCGGATCCGGTCAGCGACCGTCGACCCACGCCGGCGATCCGTGGTCTCCGTGTCGGTCATCAGCTGTCCTCCGCTGGTGCTGGGATGGCCATGCGCACGACCGTTCCGAGGTCAGGGCGCGATCGTACTTCGAATCGTGCGCCGATCAGGTCGGCGCGTTCACGCATGAACTGCAGGCCGAAGTTGCGACGGCCCGAGACGGGCGCGGCGTCGGGGTCGAAGCCCCGGCCATCGTCGCGGACCTCGACCGTCCAGCCGCTGCCCTCGCGGACCACCCGGACCCGGACGCTCGTGGCCGAAGCGTGCTTGCGAATGTTCTGGAGGGCCTCCTGGATGACCCGCAGGATCACGATCTCGACCGTCTCGGGCAGGTCGTCGAGGCCGTCGTCGAGATCGACCGCGATCTGGACCCCGATGATGTTGCCGACCTGCTGGGCCGCGTCGGAGATGGCCCCGGACAGGCCGAGGTCGGCCAGGAGCGGCGGCCGGAGCTGGCTCAGGAAGGCCCGGACGCTGCGGAGCTCGCGGTTCAGGATGTCGCGCAGGAGCCGCAGCTCGGCGCGGGCCAGCATCTCGTCGCGATCGAGCAGTCGCTCGACCACCTCGACCTGGAAGATGCCGTTGGCGAGCGCCTGGGCGGGGCCGTCGTGGACCTCCCGCGCGAGCCGGCTGCGCTCGGCCTCCTGGGCTTCGACGATCCGCATCTGGGCGTCGATCGCGGACGCGGGGTCGCTCGGGTCGAGGACGAGGCTGTCGTCCTCGCGGTTCAGGAACAGCCAGGCGTTCTCGAGCGAGCGGATCGCGAGGTCGATGCGGTGGAGGGTCGACCGTTCGCGACCGACCTCGCGACCGGCGACGGCCTCGTCGCGGCGAAGTCCCTCGGTCGCGTTGCCGTCGCCGCTCTTCGCGACGCGCTTGCGGAGCTTCTCCCAGCGACCGAGCTGGGAGACGTGGGCGGCGCGGTAGCGCTCGCGGACGTCGCGCAGGGCGTTGGCCCCGGTGGAGACGGCCGCCCGGGCCTCCTCGACGAAGCCTGCGGCGGCGGCCGCGGCGTCGGTGCTCTCGGTGGCGGCGGCGTTGGTCGTTGCCGACGTGCCGGTGGCGTGCGTCGCCGCGGGATCCTGGCGCCGGTTCGAGGTCCCTCGACCGCCCGTCGACCCGTGGCTGGCGCCGTTCCCGCCGCGCGCCGCGCCGGCGGCGGCCGCGCTCGTTCGACTCTCCACAGCGCTCCTATCCACACCGCATCCTACCGTCACGGACACGCGATCCGGAACACCGTGACACCCGCGAGGGGGTCGGGGTCATCCCCCAGATGGGTCAGTGGCAGGGGGCTGAAACAGGACGATCGGGGGTCGCCGCCGGTGGCCGCTTCGGGCCATGGGCCGCCGTTGTCGGCCTGGACGATGAGGAGCGTCGCGCCGAAGTGGGCGGCCAGGTCGGCGACGCTCGTGGCGTCCTCGGCCGGCAGGGCGATGGCCTCGTGGCGGGTCGCGGTGGCGAACCAGATCGGGAAGTCGGTGATGACGGGTCCCTGGCTGTCGAGCGGCGCACCCGCGGCCGCGAGGGCCGGCGGCAGGGCCTCATAGCGAGCCTGCGTGGCCGCTGCCGCCACTGGCTCCGACGGCAGGATCGCCACGGTCAGGAGCGCCGCCCCGGTGACCGTCAGGGCCGGGCCGAGCCATGCCACCGGGTTCGTCCAGGCGCGGGCCCGCCCGACCCGCTCGATCACCGCGTCGAGGGCGAGGACGGCGCTGAGGACCAGCAGCACGTGGATCGCGCCGGCTGCGTGGAGGAACGTGCCCCACGTCGTGGCCACCGGGAACAGCAGCGTCGTCACGCCGAACGCGATGACCGAGAAGAGGAGCAGCGGGCGGATCGTCCGGCCGCGAGCCGTCCACGGCAGCGCGACCAGGCCGATCACAGAGACGGGCACGCCGAGCAGCAGGAGGACGTTGACCACGTTGTGGACCGCGGCCGTCACGCGGAGCTGGGCGAGGGTGGCGAGGCCGGCGTCGATGTAGCGGGCGAGCGTCGGCGGGTTCGACCAGGCGAAGATGTCGGTGCCGTCGAGGCTCAGGGCATTGCCGAGGGCCTGGCC
>JBKPRF010000089.1:0-2810 GCA_046734475.1 Chloroflexota bacterium | reverse complement strand
ACATGGCCCTCGCAACGCCCAAGCGACGCCCCAAGCGCACCTCCCGGCCAGCCCCGGTCGAGGCCGCGCCGCGTGCCGTCCCCAAGGCCACGAAGCCGTCCGAGCCTGCCGCTCGCGCCGGCGATGGCGACGAGCTCCGCCGGATCCTCGAGGATACCCTCGACAACTCGCTCCACCTGCTCGGGGCCAACCACGCGGCGATCTGGTACTGGCGGCCGAACGAGCCACGGCCGCTGACACTCGCCGCCGAACGCGGGCTGCCACCGGGCATCGAGACGATGGTCCAGGCGCTCCGGGCGGACGCCGACGTGCCCGGCGTCCGAGCCCTGCGGGCCGGCCAGATGCTCGCGTTCCCGGACCTGGCGTCGCCTGAGATCCCCGGTTCGCTCCGCGAGCTTTATCAATCGACCGGGGTCGCGTCGGTCGCGTTCATCCCGGCGGTCTTCCGCGGCGAGGCCGTGGCCCTCCTGGTGCTCTACGGCGATCGGGTCCACGCCTGGACGGCGAACCAGCTCGCCCTCGGCCAGAGCTTCGCCGAGACCGTCGCGACGGCCATCCGCAACTCGCGCCTGACGGCGTCGGTGGAGGGGCTCGCGGCGCGGCTCCGCGCGATCCAGGATCTCTCGTCGCGCCTAAGCGCCATCCAGGACATCCGCGGCATCGGCGACGCCCTCGTCGCGGAGGCCCGGGCGCTTGTGACGTACGACACGATCCGTGTCTACCGGGTCGACCACGAGTCCGGCTGGTGCGAGCCGATCGCCTTCCAGGGCACCTTCCTCGGGGTCACCAACCCGAGCCCCGAGCAGCTCCGGATCCGGGTCGGCCACGGCCTCACCGGCTGGGTCGCCGAGAACGGCGAGGCCCTCAACGTGCCCGACGTCTCGGTCGACAGCCGGCGGGTCCTCGTCGGCGACGACAACGGGCCCGAATCGATGCTGGTCGTGCCGATGACGTTCGAGGGCCGGGTCCGCGGCCTCATCGTCGCGTCGCAGCTCGGTCGCGAGCGCTTCAGCGACGACGATTTCACGACCTTGACGATCTTCGCCGGGGCCGCCGGCCAGGCCCTGGTGAACGCCGAGCGCCTTGAGCAGCTCCGGCTCCAGCAGGCCGAGCTGGAGCACCAGCTCGTCAGCCAGCGCCGGCTCATGGCCGTCAACGAGCAGCTCCTGTCGACCCTCGACCCGTCGGGCGTCCTCGAGATGATCGCGGACTCGCTCAAGACGGTGGTCGCCTACGACTCCCTCACGATCTACCGGGTCGACACCGAGCGCGGCGTGCGCCGGCCGGTTATTGCCCGCGACCGCTTCGCCGAGCTCATCCTCGACTACGAGGCGCCGCTCGGCTCGGGCCTCACCGGCTGGGCGGTCGACCGGGCGGAGCCGGTCCTCGCCAACGACGCCCATCTCGATCCCCGCTCGGCCCAGATCCCCGGGACGCCGTTCGAGCCCGAGTCGATGGTCATCGTCCCGCTGATGGCCGAGGGCGAGGTGCTCGGCACGTTGAACATCGGCCGGATGGGCAACGAGGAGTCGCACTACAGCCAGAACGAGTTCGAGCTGACGAAGCTCTTCGCGGCCCAGGCCGCGATCGCCCTTCGAAACGCCGAGGCCCACGAGGGTGTGCGGGTCCAGGCCGAGCGCGACGCCCTGACGGGGCTCCGAAACCACGGCAGCTTCCAGCGCGAGCTGTCGGCGATCCTGTCGGGCGGGCCCGACCGCCAGGTCGGCGTGCTGATGATGGATCTCGATCGGTTCAAGGGCTACAACGACCGCAACGGCCATCCGGCCGGCGACGACCTGCTCGTCGCGGTGAGCCGGGCGATCGAGGCCTCAACGCGCCAGGGTGACCGGGCGTACCGCTACGGCGGCGACGAGTTCGCGGTCATCCTGCCCGACTGCCGGCGGTCCGACGCCGAGGACGTCGCCGGCCGGATCAAGGCCAACATCGAGGCCATCCCCGACGACAGCGGCGGGCCGCATGTCTCGATCAGCATCGGCGTCGCCTGCTACCCCGACGACGCGCAGAACAAGGAGAACCTCGTCGAGGTCGCCGACCAGGCCCTGTTCCTGGCGAAGGGTGCGCCGTTCCGGAGCCCGCGCGAGCAATTCGTCGCGGCCCTCGACGAGACGGCCCTCAGCCTCCTCGGCGGCAGCCGGCCCGAGGAGATCTTCGACCTCATCCTCGAGCGGGCGACGGCGTTGCTCGGCGTGTCGTTCGGCTACGTCTACCTCGCCGAGCCGGGCGAGGCCGAGCTGACCTTCGCAGCGGGCGTCGGCGATGCCGCGCGATTCGTCGGTGAGAAGCTCCAGATCGATCGCGGTGTCGCCGGCCGGGTCTTCCGGACCGGCGAGCCCTTCGCCGTCGACGACTACGACAGCTGGTCGGAGGCGGCGCCGCAGTTCCTCGGTCTGATCGGCGCGGCCGTCGGGGTGCCGCTGCGGGTCGGCGGCCGGGTCATCGGCGTCCTCGGGCTCTCGTCCGCTCCATCGCAGCGAATGTTCCGCCAGCCCGAGATCGAAGCCCTCGCACGGTTCGGCCAGCTCGCCTCGATCGCCCTCGAGAACGCCCACCTCCAGGAGCAGGCCGCGCTCGCGCGCGACAGCGTGACCGGCCTGCCGTCGCGAGAGATCCTGCTCCAGCGGATCGTGGACGCGCTCGCCGGCCCCACCGTCGGCACCGAGCCGACCCCGGTCTCAGTCGTCCTGCTGGATGTCGATCGCTTCCAGATCGTGAACGAGAGCCTCGGCCACGCCGTCGGGGACCGCGTGCTGCGCGAGGTCGGCGAGCGGATCTCGAGCGTCCTGTCGAAG
>JBKPRF010000088.1:0-3120 GCA_046734475.1 Chloroflexota bacterium | reverse complement strand
GTTCGGGCCCGACTACCTCGAGCCACGGGGCCTGCCGGTCGCCGAGTTCACCATCGTCCTCCTGTTTGCGATGACCGGGGCGATGCTCATCTCGGCCTCGGCCGACCTTCTCGTCCTGTTCATCGCCCTCGAGCTCATGGTCCTGCCCGGCTACCTGCTCGCCGGGTACCACAAGAGCGACGGCTACTCGACCGAGGGCGCGATCAAGTACTTCCTCCTCGGCTCGTTCAGCTCGGCGATCTTCCTGTTCGGCCTCGCCTTCGTCTGGGGCATGACCGGGACGACCCGGATCGCCGGCGTGAACGAGGCGCTGGCCGCGATCGTCAACGGCTCGGCCGGGCTGTCGCCGGGCCTGGCGCTCGGCCTCGGGTTCATGACGACCCGCGTGGCGTTCAAGATCGCCGCGGTGCCGTTCCACTACTGGACCCCCGACGCCTACCAGGGCTCGCCGACGCCGGTGACCGGCTATCTCTCGGTCGGCCCGAAGGTCGGTGCGTTCGCCCTGATCCTGCGGCTGTTCGTCGGGGCCCTCGGGCCGCTCGCCGCCGACTGGCTCCAGGTCGTCGTCGTCCTCGCGATCCTGACGATGACCCTCGGCAACCTCGTCGCGCTCACCCAGACCAACGTCAAGCGGATGCTGGCGTACTCCTCCATCGCCCACACTGGCTACATGCTCGTCGGCCTCGCGGCGTTCGCGGCGGGCCGGGTCGAGGGGCTCCAGGGCCTGCTCTATTACGGCGCCGCGTACTCGTTCATGAACCTCGGCGCGTTCGCCGTGGTCGCGGCGCTCCAGAAGCGGGCCGGCGTCACCTCGAACCTGGACACCTTCGCCGGGCTCGGCCGGCGCGAGCCCTGGCTCGGCATCCTCATGACCCTGTTCCTGCTCTCGCTGACGGGCATCCCGCCGACCGCCGGCTTCTTCGCCAAGGCCTACGTCATCCTGGCCGCCGTCCAGGCCGGCCAGAACGGCTACGCCTCGCTCTCGCTGCTGGCCGTGATCGCGGTGCTCAATGCGGCGGCGGCCGCGTTCTACTACCTGCGCGTCGTGGTCTACATGTTCATGCGCGAACCCCAGACCGAGCAGCCCGCCCTGGCCCATGGCCGGCTGCTGTGGGGCGGTCTCATCGCTGCCACGATCCTCACGATCCTGCTCGGCGTCTGGCCCGGCCCGTTCCTCGACGTCGTGACCCAGGCGGCCCAGGCCATCGGCTAACTGTCGACCCAGGACGAAAAGCTGCGCGAACCTGAACCGACGCTCAACCGGACCGCAATCCCGACCTTGCTAGGCTCTCGGCCGTGAGCGTCGTCGCCCGCCGATTCCGCACGCGCCTCGTCCCCGCGCTCGTCACCGCGCTCGGAGTGGCGCTCCTCGCTGCCGGCCTGCTCTCCTACACGGCCGCGGTCGAGCCGCCGTTCGTCGGCCGGCCGCTGGCCTCCTACAACCCGCTCCCGACGCTCGATGCCGCCCAGCTGCCAGGCGGCGACGTGAACGCCCCGGCGGCGACGTTCCCGGCTGACCGGGTCGCCACGCGGATCGTCATCCCGCGCCTGCAGATCGACCTGCCCGTCATCCTCCAGCAGGGCGCCGAGGACCAGTTCGGCACGTATCCGCTGTGCGACGTCGCGATGTATCTGCCGTATTTCGGCCAGCCCGGCTCCGGCCGGACCACGTACATCTACGCCCACGCCCGCGACGGGATGTTCCTGCCGCTGCTCCTCGCCTCGCAGGTCAACGACGGCAAGCGCCTGCTCGACGACCTCGTCCAGGTCTACACGAGCGACAACTTCGTCTTCACCTACAAGGTCAGCGCCGTCCATCGGCATACGACGGACCTCAACGACGCCTTCGCGGCGACGACCGAGACGCTGTTCCTGCAGACCTCCGAGGGCCCGGCCGGCACCGTGCCGAAGCTGCAGGTGATCGCCGGCTACGTCTCCCAGGACAGGGCCAATCCCAAGGACGCCCACCCGCCCGCGCACCCCCGGATCTGCCGCTAGCGCTCCGCCGCGGGCCGCCGCCTAGATCCAGTCGATCCGCCGCAGGATTGCCGCGGCGACGATCGTGATGGCGACGACGCCGGCGGTGACCATCCAGAATCCGGCCGCCTCCGCGCCCGAGAACGCCAGCCCGGCCTCGCTCATCCCGAAGACGCCGGCGATCGCGCCGACGCCGGCAAGGATGACCGTCACCCCGGTCAGGCGCTTCATGATGGTCGAGAGGTTGTTGTTGATGGTCGAGAGGTAGATCTCGACCGTCGCGGCCACGAGCTCCCGATCCGTATCGAGCTCGTCGGTGAGCCGGATCACGTGGTCGTAGATGTCACGGAAGTAGATGAGCTCCTCGGGATCGATGAGCGCCAGCTCGCGGTTCGTGAGCTGGTTGAGGATCTCGCGCACAGGCGACACGGCCCGGCGAACGGCGATGAGCTCGCGCTTGAGGGCGAAGAGATCGTCGAGGGTCCGGCGATCGGGCCGGTCGACGACCTGGTTCTGGAGCCGGTCGACGGTCTCCTCGAGGCTGTCGGCGAACGGGAAGTAGCTGTCCACGATCTCGTCGAAGAGGGCCCACAGCAGGTGGTCGCAGCCGCTTCGCAGCAGCGGCTCGAGGCCGGACCGGGCGTGCGGCCCGTTGCGCGGGTCCCAGCCTGCGGGGTGGCTGCTCAGCAGGAACGACTTGCCGAGGACGATGTCGACCTCGTCGGCCGTGCGATGGGGCGTCGCGCCGAGCACGAACAGGACGAGATGGATGACGCCGTTCGTCGCCTCGACCTTGCCGCGCTGGTTGCCCTCGAGGATGTCCTCCGCGATGAGCGGATGGAGGCCCAGCAGCCCCGCGACGCGCCCGACCAGATCCGGGTCGGGCTCGGTCAGGTCGACCCAGACGGCGGCGTTCCTGGCGGTCGGGTCGGCCGGGCCGCGCCTCGCCAGCGCCGCGAGGGCCGCCTCGCCGGTCCATTCCCGGACCTTGCCGTCGACGAGGCCGGCGACCCGAACGGCGGGCCGGGCGCGGTCGCCCGGACCGGGCCGGTCAGACGCCATACGCCGCCTCGCCCGTGTCCTCGGGCGCGGCCTCGACGTCCCTGGCCGGGCGACCCCGCCCGCGGCCGCGCGACTCAAGGG
>JBKPRF010000087.1:0-5077 GCA_046734475.1 Chloroflexota bacterium | reverse complement strand
TGGCAGCCGCGCTCCATCGAGCACCGCGTCGGCGAACGCGTCCGCCTCGACGCCGTAGGGATCGGCCGTCTCGAAGGTGACGCGCTCCACGTCCGGCGCGACCGGCGGCAGCCTCCGCTTCACGGTGGTCCCGAGCCCGGTCACCGATCTCGTCGCGGTCAACGGCGCCTACCCGATCGACATCGACGGCGACGGGCACGTTGACCTGGTCGTGCTCCGCAACGGCGCCGGCAACGTCCTCCTCCGCGGCCTCGGCGACTGCCGGTTCGCGGACGTCACGCAGGCCTGGGGCCTCGATCCCGGGCATGCCCACACGGAGGCGTTCAGCGCCACGTGGGAACCGGGCGCTACGTGGCCGACGCTGGCCTTCGGCAACTACGTCGACCCGTCCGTCAAGGACCCGACGGCCTGGTGTGAGCCGAACGTCCTCGTCCGCCCGGCAGCCTCGGCGGCCTCGGCGGCGCCGACGGAGCCGCGCTTCGGCCCGAGCCTCCAGCTGCGCCCGAGCTGGTGCAGCCTGTCGCTCCTCTTCAGCGACTGGGACGGCAGCGGCCGGACGGATCTCCGGGTCAGCAACGACCGCGACTACTACCCCCAGGAGCTCGGTCAGGAGCAGCTCTGGCGGATGACGCCCGGCGAGCCGCCGCGGCTCTACACGGCAGCGGATGGCTGGAACACCGTCCGCGTCCAGGGCATGGGCATCGGCTCCTACGACCTGACCGGTGACGGCCTGCCGGAGATCTATCTCACGAGCGAGGACGACAGCAAGCTCCAGACCCTCGCCGATGGCCCGTCGAAGCCGGCCTACGCGGACATCGGGCTGGCCCGGGGCGTCAACGTCACCCAGCCGTTCACGGGGCCCGACGTCCACCTCGGCTCCACGGCCTGGCATCCCGAATTCGAGGATGTCAACGACGACGGCCTCGTCGACCTCTTCGTCTCGAAGGGCAACGTCCGGGGCCAGCTCGATCACGCGATGCGGGACCCCAGCAATCTCCTGCTCGGCCGGCCCGACGGGACGTTCGAGGAGGCGGCGGACGCAGCGGGCATCCTGACGTTCGACAAGAGCCGCGGCGCCGCGCTCGTCGACTTCAACCTGGACGGCCGGCTCGACCTCGTCCTCGCAAAGTACGGCGCGCCGGTCCAGCTCTGGCGGAACGCCGGCGCCGCGGACGCCGGGCCCGCGGCCGCCGGGGCCGCCGCGCCAGGACACTGGCTTGCCATTCGGGTGACCGCTCCGGCGCCGAACGTCGACGCGATCGGCAGCGTCCTCGAGGTCCGCTCCGGGACGACCACCTGGCGGCGCGAGCTGACGATCGGGGGCGGCCACGCCGGCGGCTCGTTGGGCTGGATCCACACGGGCCTGGGCGCCGCGACGGTCGTCGACGCCCGCGTTCGCTGGCCCGACGGCAGCACGAGTGCCTGGGAGCCTGTGCCGGTCGATGCCTTCTACGTGATCGACCGGGCGGCCGGCATCACGGCCTGGCCGCCGCCGGGTTGATCGGCCGCCGCTAGGGGTTTAGAACCGCGACGGTGAGCCAGCGGTCGCCGAGCGCCTGGCGGACCGCGAACACGAGGTGGAACGGCGCCGACTGCGTCCCCACAAGGGTTCCGGCGTCGTAGGTCTGGGTCACGACCGTGCCCTGCGAATCCATCCCCAGGCTGGCGCCGCTCTGGACGCCGAAGGGCTGGATGAGCCGGACCGCGACCGAGGCGAACTGGTAGTGCTCGACGACCGTCGTGCCCGTGGTCGTGGCCGACTGGAGCCGGCCCTGCATGTCGGCCAGCCGATCGCCGTGGTCCACGCCCGCCAGGATCGAGGCGTCGCGGCGGAGCAGCGCCTGGTTCTCGAGCTCGAGGTTCTGGGCGAGCGTCACGAGGATCTGGCCCATCGTCGCCGGCTGGGCGATGACCGAGTTGTAGTCGGCGACATCCCGGCCGATCGTGACCGGTGGCAGCGTGGCCGGATCGACCTGCGACGGCAGCCTCGAGAGGAGCTCGCTCGAGCCCGTTCCGACGACCGACCCGCGAGCCGGCGTCCCCGCCAGCACGATCCCGGCGCCATAGGCCATGACCACGAGCGCCGCGAGGCCGGCTCGGGCCAGCCGCGCCGGCTGGTCGCTGGTCGCTCCACCCGCCATCCGCGAGAGGAACAGTCGCAGGTCGTCGGCGGCCGACTTCGCCTCCGGAAACAGCCGCTCGAGCCACGGCCGGACCGCGCTCACGACCATGAGCCCCGCCAGGAGTCCGACCTTCGTCCCGAACTCATCGGTCTGGGGCGCCATGAGGGCCGTGCTGACCATCCCGACGAGGACGGCGAAGGCGACCCGCCCGACCCGGCCGGCCGGCACCGTCTTCGGGTCCGTGATCATGAAGAACAGGAAGATCAGGACCTCCGGCGAGGTGACGATCGTCCGCCAGAAGTCGGCGCCGCAGACGGGCGCGAACGACCACCGGGTCACGATGCAATGGCCCGAGGCGGCCAGCAACCCGACACCGCCCGCCAGCGTGATCCAGAACGCCGCCGCCAGCGCGAGCAGGTGCAGCCGGCGGGTGATGAGCAGCCCGCCGCCCACGATGACCACGTACGCCAGGACCATTGCCGGGTTGGTCAGCGGCGCCCACCAGAAGTCGAGCGGCTCCACTCGCGTCGTCCCGAGCACGACGAACGCGAGGACGAGCCCGATGTTCGACGGGTTGAAGACGTGGTTGCCGCGATACCGGATGACGTACTTCGAGAGGAGCGACAACCCCGCGACGGTCGCGAACAGGGGGACCGCCTCGAACGTCCAGTGGTCGTCTGGCGCCGTCCCGACCGCCCGCAGGATCAGGGCGACCCCGCTCCCGGTGAGCATCGCGCTGGCGGGCCAGACGAAGCTCCTCGTCTGGCGGAACGTGATCGCGATCTCGAGGATCGCGGTCGTCAGGATCGCCGCGAGGATCTGCGGCACGCTGACCCAGAAGCCCAGCCCGAGCTGCCCCAGCACGTGGACCGTGATGATCACCGCCGCCACGTGGAGGCGCGGGTCCCGGACGTTCGGGAGCACGAGCGGATAGGTGCCCGCGCCGATCGTCAGGGTGCGTGCGGTCATGCGCCTCCCATGTGCAGGAGCCTCGTGGGGCGGGCATCATACGTCCCCCGATGAGCCGCGAGGACGAGCGCACCCAGCGAGCCGGACAGTCGCCCATCGTCGGCGGTCTGCCCGAGGTGCCCGGCATCGGCGCCGCGATGCGCCTCAAGCCGGAGCTCGGCCTGCACCTCCGAGGTCTCGCCGACGAGCTCCTCGTCCACGACTTCCCGGGCGCGACGGTCAGCCGCTACGAGCGCGAGGTCCTCGCCACCGCCGTGTCGGCCGGGAACGACTGCTTCTTCTGCATGGATTCGCACGCGGCCCACGCCGCGGCGCTCCTTGCGCCAGACGACCGCGCCGGTTCTCACGCATTGACCGACGTCATCAAGGCGGGTGGCTCCGACGGCTTCGACCCGAAGATGCAGGCGCTGCTCCGGATCGCCCGGACGGTCCGGGCGGACCCGCTGCGGCTCACGGCGGACGACGTCGCGAGCGCCCACGCCGCGGGCGCGACCGATGGCGACGTGCAGCTCGCGGTGCTCATCGCGGCCGGCTTCTCGATGTACAACCGGATGGTCGACGGGCTGCGGGCCCGGACCGCGGGCTCGACCGAGGCCTACGCCGCCCGCGCCGACGAGATCGCCGCGCGCGGCTACAGCGCCCCGGCAGGCAAGCCCTCGTCCTGAGCGTGGAACGGCCCGCTCCGATGGAGCGGGCCGTGTTGCGTCGGCCAGCGCAGGTAGCCGCTTACGCGCCTTCCCCGATCGCCATCGGTTCGCCTGTCTCGACGAAGGTCTTGAGGCCGGACACGATGTACACCCAGCCTCCAGCATAGTCGCGCTCGGTCTTCGATCCGGGCTTCAGGCCGCTCGTGCGAATCGTCAGCTTCGTGGCCGGCCCGGCTGCCTCGAGGATCCAGGCCTGCTCCACGGCGCCGTCGGCCTCGACCTCGGGATCCCAATGCGCCAGGAACGTGATCCGCAGGAGCTTCGGTTCGTCGACCTCGAGGACGACGCCGTCCGCGGCGACCGAGCCATCGGGATTCGTGTAGACGATCGGGCTGCCGGGGTCCCAACTCGACTGGACCCGGGTGTTGTAGTAGTAGCGGACGGTCTCGTCGCCAGTCGTGATGGCGCGCCAGACACGCTCCGGCGAGGCCTGGATGTAGACGCTGTAGGCGTGTTCGACGGTCTCCACGGGAGCCTCCAGGTGACGTTTCATGGCCGTCATCGCCCCGATGACGGGCTCGGCGTACTTGCTGATCCAGCGGTCGTGCAGCTGGCGGATCGGCACGGGATTGATGAAGTGACGCTTCTCCCGGCCGTCCCGTCGGGTCGTGATGAGGTTCGCGCCCTCGAGGACGTCGAGGTGACGCATGACCCCGAACCTGGTCATCTCCGGCAGGTAGCTGGTGAGCTCACCGAGCGTCTGGCCATCGCGCTCGAAGAGCCGGTCCAGTAGGAGCCGGCGGCTCGGGTCGCTCAATGCCCGGAAGACCGGGACCATCTCGTCGACCTCTGCCATGCGAGGGACAATAGGTGACCAATCAGTCACATGTCAAGTGTCTTGTCCCGAGAAACTACGCCGCGTCGCCGACGATCCTTCAACTACGCTCGGGCCGTGCAGCAGGGGATCGACGCGACATGGCTCGGCCGCATCGGCTATCGCGAGGCCTGGGCCCGGCAGAAGGAGCTCCTCGAGCAGCGGGCGGCCGGCGAGATCCCGGATCAGCTGCTGGTCCTCGAGCACGACCCCGTCCTGACGCTCGGCCGCCAGGCCGACGAGGCGCACGTCCTCGCGCGCCCATCGGAGCTGCGGCGCCGCGGCATCGAAGTCATCCGGGTCGAGCGCGGCGGCGAGGTCACGTACCACGGCCCGGGCCAGCTCGTGGCCTACCCGATCCTCAAGCTCGGCGAACGCGGCCTCCTCGTCCGGCCGCTGGTCCAGGCGCTCGAGGCGGCGATGATCGAGACGTGCGCCGCGCTCGGGGTCGAGGCCTATCGGCG
>JBKPRF010000086.1:0-3165 GCA_046734475.1 Chloroflexota bacterium | reverse complement strand
GGCCGGCAGCGTCTGGTACCGCGTCGGCGGCGAGCGTGCGGCCCTGGCCCGCCGCAACCTGCAGCGGGTCGTGCGGTACCTCGACGCCGCGGACCTCGGCAGCCCGGCGGTCCGTGCCGCCGCCCGCGACGGGGCCGACCTCGAGCGGCTCCTCCGGGCGACGTTCCGCGAGACCGCCCGCTACTACCTCGACGTCGCGCGGCTGCCGGGTCGCCGGCCGGCCGATCTCGACCGGCGGCTGCACGTCGAGACGAAGCCCGCGGTCGAGCGCGCCTTCGGGCCGGACGCGCCGGTCGTCCTCGCGGCGATGCACTTCGGCGAGGTCGAGTTCCCGGCGCTGCTCGCCGTCCAACGCTCGGGCCAGCCGGTGCGGGCCCCGATGGAGACCCTCGACGACCCGGCGATGCAGGACTGGATCCGGCGCACCCGGAGCTCGGTCGGGGTCGAGGTCGTGCCCCTGCGGAACGCCCGCAAGTCGCTGCTCGACGCGCTCGCCGGCGGGCGCTCGGTCGGCCTCGTCGCCGATCGAAACGTGGCCGGCGGCGTCGTGAACACGACCTTCTTCGGGGCGACGGCGCCGCTGCCGATGGGCCCGGCGCTCCTCGCCGTGGAGTCCGGCCGGCCGCTCTACCTGGCGGCGGTGCGCCGGGTCGGCGACGGCCGCTACAACGGCGCCCTGCAGCAGGTCGAGGTTCCCGCGGACGGGAACCGCCGTGACCGGGTCGAGGCGACGATGCGGAATCTCGCGTCGGCGATGGAGCGGGCGATCGCCGCGGCGCCGGAGCAGTGGTGGAGCCTGCTTTCGCCCATCTGGCCGGATCTCGACCCACGGGCGGCGACCGGCACGGGCCACCTCGAGCCCGAGGCGGCCGCATGACCGCCGGACGCGGCCGGGCTGACCTGCATATCCATACCCTCGCCTCCGACGGCACAGCCGGGGTCGTCGAGATCCTCGACCACGTCGAGAGCCGGACCCACCTCGACGTTGTCGCGATCACCGATCACGAGCGGATCGACGCGGCGCTGGCCGCCCGCTCGATCGCCCGCGATCGCGGGCTCCGGGCCGAGGTCGTCGTCGGCGAGGAGATCACGACCCTCGGGGGACACCTCCTCGCGCTCTGGATCGAGCAGCCCGTCAAGCCCTTCCGCTCGATGCGCACGACGATCGCCGAGATCCACGATCAGGGCGGCCTGGCGATCCCGGCCCATCCGCTCGTGCCCTACCCGCTCTGTGCCCAGGGCTTCGTCCTGCGACGGCTCCTGGCCGATGAGCCGCGCTACCGGCCGGACGCGATCGAGGCGTTCAACCCGACGACGCTCGGCCGGCCGTGGCACGACCGGGTGGTGCGGTTCGCCGACCGCCACGGGCTCGCCCGCGTCGGCAGCTCCGACGCCCATGCCCTCGCGGCTGTCGGCGCCGGCCACACGACCTTTCCCCACGCCGACGGCCTCGCACCTGGCGAGGCGCTGCGAGCCGCGATCCTCGCGGGCACGACGACCGAAGGCGGCACGTTCCATGCCACGGCCGCCCAGCTCGGCACGTTCGGAGCCCAGCTCCGGAAGTACGGCCGCGACGCCAGGGCCAATCTCGGCGGCCGGCTCCGCGGCGACGGCACGACCCGGGATCTCGGCTACCCGGCCGGAGCCGACCGGCGGTGAAGATCGGGCTCGTCACGCCCTACGTCTATCCGCTGCCCGGCGGCGTGAACCAGCATGTCCGGTACCTCTACGAGCGTCTCCGGGTCCGCGGCCACGACGTCCGGATCCTGACCTCGTCCCACGGACTCCAGCGAGCGTCGGACGGCGACGTCATCCGGATCGGCAAGGGCTTCTCGATGCCGGCCAACGGCTCCGTCGGGACGGTCACGCTGTCGCCGCGCTACGTGTCCCAGGTCCGCGACGTCCTGGCCCGCGAGCAGTTCGACCTGCTCCACTTCCACGAGCCGTTCGTGCCGTTCCTGTCGCTCGTCGTGCTGCGCGAGTCCCGCAGCGTCAACGTGGCCACCTTCCACGCCTACGGCGGCTTCTCGCCGGCGTACGAGCTCGGGTCGCGCGTGATGGGCTCGTACGCGAAGCGGCTCCACGGCCGGATCGCGGTATCGGCCGCGGCCCGCCACTTCATCGATCGCTACTTCCCGGGCGACTACAAGGTCATCCCGAACGGCGTCGACACCGGCCGGTTCGCCCGGGCGGTCCCGATCGCGCGCTGGCAGGACGGCACCCGGAACATCCTGTTCGTCGGGCGGTTCGAGCCGCGCAAGGGCCTGCTCGACCTCCTCAAGGCGTACCGGATCCTGCGCAAGACCGGCTGCCACTGCCGCCTCCTGGTCGTCGGCGGCGGACCGCAGGAGCGCGAGGCCCGGCGCTACCTGATGGCCCGCAAGCTCGGCGGCGTCGAGTTCCTCGGCCGCGTCTCGGACGAGGAGCGCGACGCGCTCTTCAAGACGGCCGACGTCTACTGCTCACCGGCCACCGGCGGCGAGTCCTTCGGAATCGTCCTGCTCGAGGCCATGGCCGCCGGGACGCCGATCGTCGCCAGCGACATCCACGGTTACAAGGGCGTGGTCCGACGCGGCCGCGAAGGGCTGCTCGTGCCGCCGAAGGACAAGAAGGCCCTGGCCGCGGCCCTCGCCAAGGTCCTCGGCGACGACGCGCTCCGCGAGCAGATGGCGGAGTCGGGGCTCGAGCGGGCGGCCGAGTTCAGCTGGTCCCGGGTGACGGCCAAGGTCGAGGACTACTACGGCTTCGTCATCCGGCGCCTCGCGGCCCACGGCCAGCTGCCGAGTGGCTTCCACGCCGAGGTCCCGGCGTCGCCTCGGACGTTCCCGATCCCGGTCGCCGACGACACGCCAGTGGCAGCCGCCACCTAGGCCTCGCCCGCCACCTAGGCCTCGCCCGCCTCCCATGCCGCATCCTCGCGCCGCCGTTCGGCCAGCGCGATCCGCCACGTCCAGGCGCTGTACGCCACGACGACCGAGACGAGCGTCAGGGCGCCCAGGAGGGCGGCCACGCGCCAATCGAGCAGATGGGGCCCGGCGACGTTCCGGTCGACCGTGCTGACGGGGAACTGGAACGGGTAGACGTAAGTGGGCAGGAAGCCCTGGTAGGCATTGTGGATCGTGCTGGGCAACGGCAGCGCCGCGATGTTCGGGTACCACAGGATGA
>JBKPRF010000085.1:0-6081 GCA_046734475.1 Chloroflexota bacterium | reverse complement strand
CTCACCTAACGGCCGCGGGACAGCGAGCGGCCCCTCGGTGGTCAATCCGAGGGGCCGCGCCGTTCCCGCGGCGCCGAAGCGCCGGCGGGTTCAAAGGTGCCCGTCGCGACAGCGCGGGTCGAGTGGCGCGATCGTTCGCACCGCACGGCGGACGGCCTATGCGGCCACGCACCGCAGCCGCCATTGCAACCCAGTTGATAGCGCGCTCGGAAGGCCCGAGAACCTCGTCCGACCCCGGCGCTGGCTTCGATCGGACCATGCAGACCTCGACGGGTCGGCGGCGTCGTCGCGACTCGCGGCCGGCCAGTCGCCGCCGCCCCGCGCCGCTCGCATCGGACGAGACCCTGGCGGCCGGACGGGTCCTGTTCGATCGCTACCGCCTCGAGGAGCGCATCGGCCGAGGCGGGGTCGCCGATGTCTGGCGAGCGCGTGACCTTCGCCTGGATCGGCTCGTCGCCATCAAGATCCTGCATCCGCATCTGCTCCCGGACGAAGCCTGGAGACGCCGCTTCGTCGCCGAGGCTCGCGCGGCCTCGGGCCTCAGCCATCCCGGCATCGTCCCCGTCTACGACGTGCTCGACGACGCGGTGACGCCGGCCATCGTCTTCCAGCTCGTGGAAGGCGAATCGCTCGACGCCCGGCTGGGCAGGGTCGGCGTCATGCCGCTGGCTGAGGCGACGCGAATCGGCGCGGGCATTGCGGCCGCCCTCGACCACGCCCATCGGGCCGGGGTGATCCATCGTGACGTGAAGCCATCGAACATCGTCATCGACGCGGAGGGCCGCGCCCGTCTCGTCGACTTCGGCATCGCCCGCGTCATCGAGGACGCCGGGGCCGAGTTGACGGCCGAGCACGACGTCGTCGGGACGCTCCGCTACATGGCCCCCGAGCAGCTCGAAGGCCGGCACGCGGACGAGCGGACGGACCTGTATGCGCTCGGCCTCGTGATGGCCGAGCTGGTCCCGGATCTCGAGTCGGCCCCCGGCTGGTTCCGGGAGCTCGTCGGGCGGCTGCGGGCGCCCGAGCCGGCCGATCGACCCTCGTCGGCGGCCGACGTCGCGCGAGCGCTCGAGACGGGCCCGATCGACGGCGATCGGATCGCGAGCCCCGCGGACGTGACACGCACGTTCGAACCGACGGCGTTGGCACTCGCCTCGCCGCCGCCGGCGACCGCGCCGCCGCCGGCGACCGCGCCGCCGCCGGCAGCCGTGCCGGTCCCCGCTGCCGTGCCGGCTCCGACGGCTGCCATCCTCGGCAGATCGCCGGTCGTCGCGGGCGGCCAAGCGGCCAGGCTCCGGGCCGACAATCGGCCGGTCGTCGTCGCGATCCTGGTCGTCGGCCTGCTGCTCGGTGGTCTCGCGATCGCCCAGCGCGGTCTCTTCGTCGCGCCGGCAGGCGGGGGAGCGTCGCAACCGCCGGCCACCGTCGCACCGGCCGCCACCGAAGCACCGCCGGCCGGGCCGAAGGACCACAAGGGCCGCGGCCACGGGCCGGGTGGCTGAGCGCCGACCAACCGGCCTCTGCTAGGCTCGGGCTGTCCTTGAAGCCGGTCCGGTGAGGCCGGTCTGCCGGTCCCGTGAGGCCGGGAAGGAGGGTCCGATGGCCGTGCCCGGCTCCATCGGCGGCGAACCTCGCCGCGCCCCGCAGCCCGGGTCCCCGGTATTCCTGCCCCAGCCCCATCCCTCGGCCGTCGTCGACCCGCGCATCGGCGACCTCGGACCGGCGCTGCTCGCCCTCGAGGACGGTACGGTGTTCCCCGGCGTCGCCTTCGGCGCGCCGGTGTCCGCGGGCGGCGACCTCGTCGTGAACACGAGCCAGACCGGCTACCAGGAGGTCTGCACCGACCCGTCGTACGCCGGCCAGGTCGTCGTGATGACATATCCCCTCATCGGCAACTACGGCCGGCTCATCGACGACGACCAGTCGGCGCGGCCGTGGTTGCGAGGGCTCGTCGTCGCCAATGCCACGGCCGCGGTCGTCGACGACGCCCGCCAACTCGCAGCACTCCTGCGACACCACGGGATCCCGGCGATCGCCGGGGTCGACACCCGGGCCCTCGCGCGCCGCCTCCGGACGACCGGCAGCCTGCGCGGGGTCATCCTGGAGCCGCGGGAGCTGGATCGTGACCGGGCGACGGCCCGGGCGGCGGCGGTCGAGCGCTGGGAGGACCAGGACTTCGTCGGTCAGGTCTCGCCGGCGGCCGTCACGGACATCGGGGCAGGGGAGCGCGGCCCGCTCGTCGCGATCGTCGATCTCGGCCTGAAGGCGAACATCGTCCGCAGCCTCCGGCGGCGCGGCGCCCGCGTTCGGGTGCTGCCCCACACGGCCACGGCCGCCGACGTCCTCGATCCCGAGGTCGCTGGGGTGGTCCTCTCGCCGGGGCCCGGCGATCCGGCCCGACTCGACGCCCAGACGGCCCTCGCCCGCGCGGTCATCGACGACGGCCGGCCGCTGCTCGGGATCTGTCTCGGCCACCAGATCGTCGGGCGGGCCGCAGGCGCCGAGACCCGCCGGCTGCGGTTCGGCCACCACGGCGCGAACCACCCCGTCCGCGACGTCGACACCGGCTACGTCCAGGTGACCGCCCAAAACCACGAGGTCCAGGTCGTCGGCGAGACGCTCCCGCCCGGCAGTGGCTTCCGCGTCAGCCAGCTGAACCTCAACGACGGCTCGGTCGAGGGCCTCCGCCACGCCGAGCTGCCGATCGAGACCGTCCAGTACCACCCCGAAGGCGCGCCGGGCCCGCTCGACGCCCTCGCGGTGTTCGATCGCTTCGTCGCCGCGTGTCAGGCGGTCGCTTGAGCCCCCACGCGAGCACCCGACACACGCTCGAAACCCGACGCCAGCGCGTGCACCGCGACCTGCGCGTCCGTCCCGAGGATCGCCGCCTTCTGCCGAAGCTGCCCCTCGACGGCGTCGCTGACGTCGCCATACACGTCGATCTGCTGGAGGTCGATGAACGCACCGACCTTTCGGAACTCCGGGCCGCCGATGCCGAGGTGCAGCTCGAGCGACGCGGAGTCCGGATGGACGGCGATGACGCGGAATGTGGAGGTCGTTTCGTCGATCTCGAAGGCGTAGAAGAGGAGTTGCGGCTCCCGCTCTCGCACGAAGGCCGTGAGATCCGCGACAGCCTGGCGCAGCCCCGGGACGTCGCTGCCGATCGTGGACCGGTCGATGTAGACGATGGCACCGGGCATGGGTCACCTCCGAGCGGAGTATCCCGCGCCGAGTCGATGGCCGGCGAGCGTCATCAGGAGGTCGTCCAGGTTCTCGCGTCGCAACGATGGAGTGCGTCGTACGCGCTCTTCGAGCCGGCGGGACAGCCGATTCGGTGGGTGCCCTCGATCAACTCAGCGCGCGCGAGGCGCGATGCGATGCGGAATCACCGCATACCACGCAGCCAGTCGTTGAGCCGCAGCGATGCCGCCGCCTGACCCGAACGCGACCCGGGCGCCAGAGCCGGCTCGATTGTCCCGGGTGTGCCGGCGTGAGAGCCGTCCAGTGCCCCGACGACCCGCGCACCTTCGCGCAGGGCGTGACCGCTCCATGAGCACCGTGACCCGAGCATGGCACCACGAGGGGTCGGCGGAAGCCTCGCCCGCCACACCGGGCCGCGCCGCGAGCGTGGGGCCAGCGTCCATTCGCACCCCCGAGGCGGCCGCCGGGGCCTTCGGGCGACCCCTCATCGTGGCGTGCTCATGGAGCGAGCACAGCTCGGCCCAAGGGCTTCGCGCCCAGGGTCCAATGCCATGACCATCGGTCCCGACGCCGGCGCCAGGCCGCGTTCGGTCCTGATCATCGGCTCCGGGCCGGTCGTCATCGGACAGGCGGCCGAGTTCGACTACGCCGGGACCCAGGCCTGCCGGGCCCTCCGTGCAGAGGGCATCCGGACGATCCTCGTGAACTCGAACCCGGCGACGATCATGACCGATCCCAGTGTCGCGGACGCCGTCTATCTCGAGCCCCTGACCGTCCCGGCGATCGAGGCGATCATCGCCGCGGAACGGCCCGACGGGCTGCTCGCGGGCCTCGGCGGCCAGACCGGCCTCAACCTCGCGATGGACCTCGCGAAGGCCGGGGTCCTCGACCGCCACGGGGTCCGCCTGCTCGGGACGCCGCTGAAGGCGATCGAGATGGCCGAGGACCGCGAAGCCTTCCGCGACCTGCTGGATCGGATCGGCCAGCCGTATGCGCCGTCGCGGATCGTCGAGGGTGACACTCCAGCGGCGCGCGGGGAATCCACTGAGGCCGCGCTCGCCGAGATCGGCCTGCCGGCGATCGTCCGGCCGGCGTTCACGCTCGGCGGAACCGGCGGCGGGATCGTCGACACGGAGGCGGACTACAAGGATCGCGTGCGGTCCGGCCTGAGGGCGAGCCCGATCGGCCAGGTCATGGTCGAGAAGTGCCTCGTCGGCTGGCAGGAGATCGAGTACGAGGTCATGCGCGACGCGGCCGACACCTGCATCGCCGTGTGCTCGATGGAGAACGTCGACCCGCTCGGCGTCCATACCGGCGACTCGATCGTCGTCGCGCCGGTCCAGACGCTGCCCGATCCGGTCCATCAGCGCCTCCGGAGCGCGGCCCTCGCGATCATCCGGGCGCTCGGGGTCGAGGGCGGCTGCAACGTCCAGTTCGCCCTCTCGCCGGACTCGACCGAGTACGTCGTCATCGAGGTCAACCCGCGCGTCTCGCGCTCGTCGGCGCTCGCGTCGAAGGCGACCGGTTACCCGATCGCCCGGGTCGCGGCCCAGATCGCGATCGGCCGCCGGCTGGCGGAGATTCCGAACGTCGTGACCGGGACGACGGTGGCCGCGTTCGAGCCGGCGCTCGACTACGTCGTCGTCAAGCTGCCGCGCTTCCCGTTTGACAAGTTCCCGACCGCCGATCGCAGCCTCGGCAGCCAGATGAAGGCCACCGGCGAGGTCATGGCGATCGATCGGACCTTCGCGAGCGCGCTGAACAAGGCGTTGCGAGGGCTCGAGCAGGCCGGCGCCGGGCCGCTCGCCGAAGACCCGGCCTGGGTCGCAACCCTTGACTATTTCGCGGCCGTGCTCGCCGGAGATCCGCAGGCCGATGAGCCGATCCGATGGACGGACGACCGCGGCCAGGCCTGCGAGTCGACGCGCTTCGCCCAACGTTCGGCGGCGCCGATCGTCCTCCGGCGATTTCTCGCGCCGTCGGACTCGCGGTTGTGGCGGGTGCTCGCGCTGCTGCGGCGCGGCGTGCCCGAGGCCGACATCCAGCTCGCGACGGGGATCTCCGCGTGGTTCCTCGCCGAGCTCGGCCGGAGCGTCGCCGTCGAGGCGGAGATCCGCGAGCTTGGCCCGCGCCTCCTCGAGGCGCCGAGCGACCCGGCGGTCGGGGCATCACTCGCGACGGCGAAGCGGTTCGGCTTCGGCGACGCGGAGCTCGCAGCGTTGGCGGGCGCGCCGGTGACTGCTGGTGCCCTGCGCGAAGCTCGGCTCGCGCTCGGTCTCGTCCCGGGCTACGCGATGGTCGACACCTGCGCCGCCGAGTTCGCCGCCGAGACGCCGTACTTCTACTCGACCTACGCGGCGGCTGGGTCGGAGCCCGAGGCGCCCGCCGTCGAGCGGCCGGCCGCGCTGGTGATCGGCAGCGGCCCGGTGCGGATCGGGCAGGGGATCGAGTTCGACTACTGCGCGGTCCAGGCCGCCGACACGCTCCGCCGGGCCGGCTGGTCGGCCGTCATGATCAACTCGAACCCCGAGACCGTGTCGACCGACTTCGACACTTCGACCCGGCTGTACTTCGAGCCCCTCGATCCGGAGAGCGTCCGGAGCGTCATCGACGCCGAGACCGCGCGCGGCACGGATCCGCTGCCGGCATTCGTCGCGTTCGGCGGCCAGACGCCGCTGAATCTCGCGGCGCCTCTGGTGGCCGGCGGCGTGCCCCTTCTCGGCTCCGACCTCGAGGCCATCGACCAGGCCGAGGAGCGGACCCGGTTCTCGGCCCTCCTCGATCGGCTCGGCATCCCGCAACCCGAGGGCGGGATGGCCCACTCCATCGAGGAGGCGCTGACCCTGGCGGAGCGGATCGGCTATCCGGTCATCGTCCGCC
>JBKPRF010000084.1:0-7922 GCA_046734475.1 Chloroflexota bacterium | reverse complement strand
TCGATCTCGTCGCCGCCGGCGACCCCGGCGGCGGCGCGGTTCTCGGCCGAGACGCCGATGAGCGACCGCTCGCCGTAGACCGCCACGGTCGAGCGATAGGTGTGGCCGTTGATCGTGACCCGGACCGCCGGCTTGCGTCCGGCGCCGAGGGCCGCGACGACCTCGGCGGGCACGGCGAAGCCGGTGGCGGTCTTGCCGCTCTGCTCGAGCGTCGTCCGAAATCGCTGGGGCGAAGTCAACCCGCAGCGGCCACGAACGAGGCGGAGATCACGCGTCGTCGCATCGTCGTGCATCCTCCTTGTTCGATCCGACGACGGTAGCAGCGGAGGAACGGACATGGCTTCATGGGCCGAATTCGAGGCCGCGGCGCCCGAGCTCGCGGCCGGCGGCTGGGCGCTCCTGGCCCGGAGCGCCACCGGCGAATCAGACGGCGACGGGCTGCTCGCCACAGTCCGGGCGCAGCTGGCGCCGCGCATCCACCCGGTCAGCGTCGGCCTCGTGGCCGGGCACCTGTACGTCTTCGTGCTCGATTCGGCCAAGCGCCGCGACCTCCTCGAGGACGGGCGCTACGCGCTCCACAGCTTCGTCGATCCCGCCGAACCCGACGAGTTCATGGTCCGCGGCCGGGCCAGGACGGTCGACGGGCCGACACGCGCCGAAGCGGCGGCCGGCTGGTCGTTCACCGTCGACGACACGTATGTCCTCTTCGAGCTGGCGGTCGAATCCGCAGTGCTCGGCCGGCGAGGCGCCGACGAGTGGCCGCCGCGATACACCACCTGGAAGGCCTGAGCCCGTGGGATCATCGCCGCGCGCATGGACCTGATCGCCCTGCTCTCGATCCTCGCGGGTCTGTTCCTGATCGCGCTCACGCTGTGGGACGTCTTCGAGACGGTCGTCGTCCCGCGCCCGACACCGGGCTACCTGCGGATCGGGCGATACGTCGTTCGCGGATCCTGGGGCCTGCTACGGCGGGTCATGGGCGGCCGCTCGGCCGAAGCCCGCGACCACGCCTTCGGGCTGTTCGGACCGTTCATCGCGCTGCTCTTGCTCGCGATCTGGATCGGCGTGCTCGTCCTGGGCTACGGCTTCGTCCTGTACGGGATCCGCGATGAGATCGCGCCCGTCCCGGACTCGTTCGCCACCACGGTCTACGTCGCCGGCACGTCGGTGCTGACCCTCGGGTTCGGCGAGTTCGTCGCGGTCGGCGGCGTCGCCCGCGCCGTCGTCCTCATCGCCGGCGCGACCGGCCTCGGGATCGTGGCCCTCGTCGTCACCTTCCTGTTCTCGATCTACGGCTCCTACCAGCGGCGCGAGCTCGAGGTCGTCCGGCTGCAGGCCACGGCCGGCGCGCCGCCCTCGGCGGTGGCCCTGCTCGAAGCCTTCAAGCGCCTCGAGTTCGCGGACCGCCTGCCGGCATTCTTCGTCGTCTGGCAGCGCTGGGCCGCCGAGGTCCTCGACAGCCACATCGCCTACCCGGTCCTGGCCTGGTTCCGGTCGAGCCACGACAACCTGTCCTGGATCAGCGCCCTCGGGGCGGTCCTCGACGCCGCGTGTCTCGTGCTGACGACGATCCGGGGCGTGCCTCGGGGCGATGCCGAGCTCGTGCGACGGGTCGGCGCCCATCTCGTCGAGGACATGAGCAATCTCGGGTTCCAGGCCGGGCGCGAGGTGCCGCTCGACCGCGAGGGATTCGAGCTCGTGTGCAGCCGACTCAGCGCCGTCGGCTACGAGCTGGAGCCGATCGACGAGGCCTGGCCGCGCTTCGAGGCGGCCCGGTCCCAGTACATCGAGCGGCTCGAGGCCATGGCCGGCTACTGGGAGGTTGCGTCGACCTCGTGGCTCGGCAGCATGGAGGAGCTCCGCTCGGTCGTGCACCTGCTGGAGGAGTCCGCGGCGCGCTCGGCGACGAGCCCGCGTCACGCTCGAGCGACGCGCCCCTAGCCGGACGTAGGACGATCGTCCGGTAGCCGTGCCTCCGGGCACCACCTAGGGTCCGTGGCACGCCGGCAACACCCGGCGATCGTGCACCGCCCCGAGGCGAATTGACAGGCTTGTCCATCCCGGCGGGACCGAAGGTCGGGCTTCGCGCCGGCGTCCTCACGATCTCCGCGCTCCTGGTGGCCGCCGCCGCGTTCGCGGTGTCGTCGAATGTCTCCGACCACCTCGCGCAGGCCGCCATCCATGAAGCGGTGAGAACGACGGAGGCGGTGCTGCTCGGCTCGATGGACCCGCCCGTGAGCGAAGGCGCGATGGCGGACCCGAACGGGCCGCCCGGCCAGGCGATCGACGCCCATCTCGCGCGGCTGGTCGGGACCGGCAGGATCCTCCGCGTCAAGGTCTGGGACCGGACGGGCACCGTGATCTTCTCGGACCTGCCGGCGCTGCGTGGCGCGACGTTCGGGGTCGACGAGGACCTCGGCGAAGCGCTCGACGGCGAGGTCGGGACCGAGATCGGCACCGGGGACGATCCCGAGAACCAGTTCGAGCACGGTCTCGCCGAACGGCTGTTGTCGATCTACCTGCCGATCCGCGGCGGTGACGGTGTGAGCGTCATCGGGGCGTACGAGATCTACGAGGACGCGGCCCCGATCGAGACGGACATCGCGACGACCCGGACTGACGTCATCCTCATCACCGGCGCGATGGCGCTGGGGTTGCTGGCCCTCCTGTACGCGGCCTTCGCCGCAACCTCACGGCGGCTTGGCGACCAGAACCGGCGGCTGCGCGAGCAGGCGATCAACGAGCAGGCCCTGATGGTCGACCTGCGCCGGAGCGAGGAGCGGTTCCGGTCGCTGCTCCGCAACTCGGTCGACGTCAACATCATCTTCGGACCGGATGGCACGATCGCCTACGAGAGCCCGGCCGTCGAGCGCGTCCTCGGCTGGACGCCCGATCAGCGCATCGGCACGACCGGCGAGGAGCAGGTCCACCCCGAGGACGTCGAGCGCCTCCGGCAGCTGTTCTTCGAGCTCGTCCAGGATCCCCACGGCCAGGTGTCGGCCGAGGCCCGGATCCGCCACGCCGACGGGTCGTACCGGCTCATCGAGATCGTCGGCCGCAACCTCCTCAGCGACCCGGCGGTGAACGGCATCGTCGCGAACTACCGCGACATCACCGACCGCCGCTCGCTCGAGGACGAGCTCCGCCACCAGGCGTTCCATGACTCGTTGACGGGCCTCGCGAACCGGGCCCTCTTCTCCGATCGTCTCGAGCACGCCCTGTCGCGGACCCGCCGCTCGCGCCATCGGCTCGCGGTGCTGTTCCTCGACCTGGATGACTTCAAGACGATCAACGACAGCCTCGGGCACAGCGAGGGCGACCAGCTGCTCATCGCGGTCGCGGAGCGCCTGCGCGACGCGATCCGCGTCGGTGACACGATCGCCCGGATGGGCGGTGACGAGTTCGCGGTTCTCGTCGAAGACGCGGCCAACGGCAGCCCGATGGAGGTCGCCGAGCGGCTGATGGCGACGCTCCAGACGCCCTTCCAGCGCGGTGGCAAGGAGCTGTTCGTCCACGCCAGCGCCGGCGTCGCGGTCTCGACCCCGAAGGAGACCCCCGAGGAGCTGCTCCGGAACGCCGACGCCTCGATGTACATGGCGAAGAGCCACGGCAAGAACCGGATCGAGCTGTTCGAGCCGAGCATGCACGCCGCGGCCCTGGCCCGGCTCGCCCTCAAGGGCGACCTCGAGCGAGCGCTCGAGCGCGACGAGTTCGAGCTGGCCTACCAGCCGATCGTGACCCTCGCGAAGCGCCAGGTCGTGGGCGTCGAGGCCCTCCTGCGGTGGCGCCATCCGGAGCGCGGCCTCGTCCTGCCGACCGAGTTCATCGCGGTCGCCGAGGAGACGGGGCTGATCCTGCCACTCGGTGCCTGGGTCCTGGAGCAGGCCTGCCGCCAGGCCCGCCTGTGGGAGGTCGTCCGGCCGGGGCAGCGCCTGTGGCTGAGCGTGAACGTCTCCGGCCGGCAGGTGGCGGAGCCGGACTTTGTCCGGAGCGTCTCGGACATCCTGGTCGGGACGGGGCTCGCGCCCGAGCGGCTCGTCCTCGAGTTCACCGAGGGCGTCCTCATGCGTGACACGGAGATGACCGCGACGACCCTGGCCGACCTGAAGGCCCTCGGCGTGCGGCTCGCCATCGACGACTTCGGGACAGGCTTCTCGGCGCTGAACTACCTGCGGACGTTCCCGATCGATGTGCTGAAGATCGACGGCTCGTTCGTCGCGAGCATGTCCCAGGGCGCCGACCAGCGGGCGCTCGTTCGCGCGATCCTGCGGCTCGGCGAGACGCTCCACCTCGAGACGATCGCCGAGGGCATCGAGGACGCCGGCCAGCTGGCCGACCTCCGAGCCCTCGGCGCGACCCTGGGCCAGGGCTACTTCTTCGCCCGGGCCCTCACCGCCGAGGAGATCTCGGTGCTGCTCGCCACGGACGACCGGCCGAACCCGCTGTCGATCGACCGCTTCGTGGCCTGAGGCTCGCGGCTCACCAGCCGCGATTCGCGTTGCGCGTCGCGCCTAGTGGTGGGACACGTGGGCGATCTTGTCGTCCTTGGAGACCTCGATCCCGTGCTTCCGTGCGGCGCCGACGATCTTCCGACGCGCGCCTTCCTTCTTCGAGGAGCTCTCGAAGTCGGTCTGGTTCCAGCGCGCCATCGCGTTCCGGATATGGCTCTCGTCGTTGATCGGCAGGTGACCCTCGCCGCTCTTGTCGACGTACGCGAACTGACTCTTGCGGAGCTTGTCGCGATCCTTGGCGTCGAGCTCGGCCATGACTAGCCTCCTGACTCCTGGCGGCGGGATCCGCCGCCGTGCGTGACGACCGCGCCCGGCAGGTCGGTGTCGGCGAGCTCGGACTCGGTGTCGGGGATGACGATGAGCGGCCGGGGTTGACCGGCCGCGTAGCTGACGAGCGTTTCGCGATCGTCCGCGGCGGGCAGCCAGCCCCAGGTATCGATGCCCTCAGCCCGCGCCAGCCGGACCTGCTCGGCGATCGTCGAGCGCCCGGCGGCATCCAGCTCCTCGGGCCCGAGCCGGTCGCCGACCGCCTCTTCCTCGCCCTCGGCGTCCCACTCGGTCGGGAGCGGGCTCTCGAGCGGACTCCGCCCCGCGTCGAGGTCATAGAGGATCAAGGTGGCGTGGGCGTCCTGGGCGCGGCGAGCTGCCTCCGCCCGGGTCTCGGGATGGCGGTCGTCCTCGGTCGTCACCGCAATCACGGTGAGCGGGGCGTCGGTCGGATGATCGGTCATCGCCTTCGAGTCTCTGCTGAGGGGCTGACAGGTCGGTCAGCCCGTCCGGGCATCGGGTGTCAGATACCTCGCAGGGACCTTGCAGCCGATCACGTCCCGATCGGCGGCTCCATCGGCGATTCGATCGGCGTGCCCGTCGCCCGGACGAACTCGAGGCCGTCCTCGCGAGCGATCCGGACGTGCCACGCGCCGGCGGCCGTATCGGCCCACGCCATCGCGACGACGCTGTCCTCGGCGGCCGCCGAGGCCCGGTACTCGAGGCGGCAGCGTCGCGGGAGCGCGGCGCTCGCCGCCGCCAGGCCCGCCCGTGCGAGCGCCTCTTCGATCCAGTCGAGGTAGACCGCGTTGTTCACGTGGTCCATCGGGTCGAGGTCGCTCGGCCGGACCCCGATCGGCAGCCGGGCCGCGTCCGGCGGCGGGTCGGGCTGCTCGACCCGGACGATGTCGCCCTCGAGCTCGGGGTTCGTGAACGACAGGCCGAAGTCCTCCGGGATGCGGACGACGCGGCCACGCTCGTCGAGGATGACCCAGTCGGTCGTGACGGTCGCGCCGAGCGTGCCGTCCGAGAGCCGGCACTCCCCGAGGCGGCGGGCCCAGATCCGGCGGTGGCCGACGACGGCCGTGGCGACGCGCAGCGTCCGGCCCATCGGGATCGCCGCGAGCACCTGGAGGTCGACCGATCTGACGACCCACCACCGGCCTCGTTGCGTGTACCAGATCCGATCGAAGCCGAGGAACTCGGAGTGGCGCCAGGCGACGTCCTGGGCGTAGCGCAGCAGGGCCGACGTCCGGGTCCGGCCATCGGGGCCGGCCTCATCGAAGCGGACGCGGTAGCCGGCGACGTAGCCGTTGTCGATCCCGGCGACCGGGCGATCCGAGGCACCGGTCAGGCCTGGGTCGAGCGCCGCCGGAACGGCGTCGAGCGACGCGCCGAAGTCGGGTCGACCGGCGGGATCGAGCATCGGGCCGAAGCCTAGCGCGAGGTCGCGACGGCGACCCCGAGCTGATCAGGCGGGGCGAGCGAGCTGGAGGCGCGCGAGGAGGAGGCTTACGCGGCGCTGCGACCGCGGTCGATCGCGCCCGGCGACGACCCGCTCGGCGTGGATGCGGAGCGACCGCAGGCGGCGCGTCGCGGATTCCGTCCAGGCGCCGGAGTAGATCCGGATCGCATCGTTGCGGACCAGCGCAGCCTCGACCCGGAGACCCTGCTCTTCGAGGGCGGCCACGCGGTCGAGCACCTGCCGGTAGAGTTCCGGCAGCGATTCGGCGACGAGCGGCTCTTCCACGCCTGCAGCATCCCGAACCCGTGCAGGCCGCGGAATAGCCCGCAGGTCCGGGCCGCCGCCGCCGATCGGGTTACGGGTACGTAGGTCAGGACCGGAGGGGTTCGTGGATCTCGGGATCGACGGCAGGCGCGCGCTCGTCGGCGGCGCCTCCAGCGGGATCGGCCGGGCGGTGGCGTTCGCGCTGGCAGCCGAGGGCTGCCGGCTGGCCATCGCCTCGCGGTCCCGAGAGCGGCTGGAGCCCGTGGCCGCGGAGCTGGAACGGCTCCACGGCCGGCCCGTCGTGATCCTGACGGCCGACGCCGTCGACCCGGCCGGAGCCGCGAATCTCGCCGCCGGCGCGACCGCATCGCTGGGCGGCGTCGACATCCTGGTCCTGAATGCCGGCGGCCCGCCGCCCGTCGAGCCGACCCAGACCGACGCCGAGGGCTGGGGTCGCTCGTTCCAGCTCCTCGCCACGACGCCGATCGACCTGGCGACCCGGCTCCTGCCGGGCATGCGGGAGGGCGGCTGGGGCCGGATCGTGGCGATCCTGTCCTCGACCGTTCGCCAGCCGATCGCCGACCTCGCCTATTCGAACGCCGGCCGATCGGCGCTGATGGCATGGCTGAAGACGGCCGCTCGAACGGTGGCCGCGGACGGCGTGACGATCAACGGCGTCCTGCCGGGCCGTCACGAGACGCCGCGGATCCTGCAGCTCGACGAGGCTCGGGCGGCGGCGACGGGCCGCACGCCGGACGAGATTCGCTCGGCCCACATCGCCAACATCCCGGCCGGGCGGTACGGCACGGCCGAGGAGGTCGCAAGCCTCGTGGCCTATCTCTGCTCGGAGCCTGCGCGGTACCAGACCGGGACGTTCACCGCCGTGGATGGAGGCATGCTCGCGGGCCTCCCCTAGCCGCTCGCGCTCAATCGCCCCGGTGCCAGCCCGTTCGCACCTCGAAGTCGTCCGTGGTGCCGGTGGCTGCCGACCAGTGCTCGTCGACACGTTCGACGTGACCGCCGGCCGGGCCGGAGCGGAGCTCCGCGAGCCACGCGGCGAGATCCGCCTCGCTGCCCTCACCGATCGCCCGAACGGTGCCGCCCGATTCATTCGCGACCCAGCCGGCGATGCCGTGGCGGGCCGCCGCGCGCGCCGCGTGATACCGGTAGCCGACGCCCTGGACGCGACCATGGACGACGGCCTCGAGCCGGCGCCGGCTCGTTTCCGGATCCGTCATCGGCTCCAGCCAAGCGCGAGGCCGTCGAGCACGAGTTCGGGGCTGACGTTCCCGGCCAGGCGCTCGCCCGCAAGCTCGAGCCGGCGGAGCTGCGCGCCCGCGAGGGCCGGCGGGAGCGCGCGGGCCACCGCTTCGAGGTCGTCCGCGAGCGCCGAGTCTCGCACCCGCCCGGGCGCG
>JBKPRF010000083.1:0-2764 GCA_046734475.1 Chloroflexota bacterium | reverse complement strand
AGGGCGCTCGAGGCTTCGATCGCGGCGCCGCGCAGGAGCCGTCGCGAGGCGTCCGGCCAGCGCTCTCGGTCGCGCCGTGACAGGACGATGGCGCCGATCAGTCCCTGGTCCGTCCGGAGCGCCGTCGACAGGGTCTGGGCGAGCCCGAAGACCTGGCGAACGCGGCCCGCGACCCGCTCGGCGATCGCCGCGTCCAGGCCCGCGCCCAGCACTTCCGCGTGGGCCGCCCCGCTGCCGTTCGATCGGCGGCGCGGCAGGGGCACGCCGAGGTCGCCGATCAGGGCGACCGTCTCCGAGAGCGCGGTTCGGGCCATGCGACCAGCGCGCTCGCCTCGGGTCTCGGCGATCGCCGCGTTCGCGGCGGCCACCCGCGACGCCGAGATCGCGGGGACGGCGACGGACGTCGTCGCCGTCACGGGTGCCGAATAGGGACCGGGGATCGCGTCGCGCCCGGGTGCCGGCTCACGCCGGACGAACGGCCGCTCTCCGCCGGGGCCGGGGCCGAGGCCGTCTGCCGCGCCATCCGTTGGGTCCGGCTCGCGGACGGCGAGCACCGGCCCTCGGCGATCGACCAGCGGCGCGACCGGCTCCAGGGATGCGCTCTCGATGCCGGGGCCCACGGGCACGATCGCGGCGCTGGGCTTCCAGTCGATGGGCCCGTCGAGATCGGCGACCGGGAGGGTGGTCGTATGGGGCGGCACCCCCGCCCGACGGGTCACGAGCGTGGCATCGAGCGCCGAGCCGTCCTGGCGACGCCGGACGACGACGACATGGTCGGCGTCGGTGGCGTCGAGCAGGTCGTCCATGATCGCCGCGACGATGGCGTCGGCCGAGACCGAGCGGGACAGCCCGCGCAGGATCCGGGCGAACGACTCGGCCTCCGAGCGACCCCGCGCCTCCAGTCCCGCCACCGCGTTCCGATGGCCGATCGCGGCGACGACGGCCACGAGCAGGACGAGGAAGAGCCCGAGATCGACCCAGCTCCGCGAGCCGGCGAACCGCAGGAGTGCGACGACCCCGAGGAGGATGAACGCGCCGGAAAGGAGCCACCACGTGCGGCGGATGGCGGGATCCTCGGTTCGTCGCACGGTCAGCGACTAGGATACCGACGCCCACGGCGGATTCGGAGGAACCCCATGCTCTTCCTCAGCCAGGCCATCGGCCGCCCGGTGCTCGACGGCAACGGCGAAGCGATCGGCACCGTCGCCGACCTCATCGTCGCCGTCGGCGACCGCTACCCGCCGGTGACCGGGCTCGTCGTCGCGACGGACCGTCGCCAGATCTTCCTCCCGTGGTCGTCCGTGTCGTCGTTCGACCACGCGGGCGCCCGCCTCTCGACCACGAGCATCGACATCGCGAAGTTTCAGCAGCGGCCGAACGAGATCCGGCTCCGTGACGACCTCATGGACAAGCAGATCGTCGACATCGACGGCCGCAAGGTCGTGCGCGTCAACGACCTCCGGCTCGACGAGATCGAGGGCAAGCTCCACCTCGTCGCCGTCGACGTCGGCGCGTCCGGGCTGCTTCGCCGGCTCGGGATCGAGAGCCAGTTCCGGACCATCGCCCGGAACCTGCGGCTGCCCGTCCCGGAGCGGTACATCGACTGGGAGGACGTCGATCCGGTCGAGACCTCGATCGCATCGATCAAGCTCCGGGTGCCGCATCAGGGCCTCGCCGAGCTGCATCCGGCCGACCTCGCGACGATCATCGACCAGCTGGCGCCGAAGGACCGCGTGGGCGTCCTCGCCTCGCTCGACGACGAAGCTGCCGCCGACGTCTTCGAGGAGATGGAGCCCGAGACCCAGGTCGACGTGCTCGAGGACCTCGAGCCGGCCCGCGCCGCGGACATCCTCGAGGAGATGTCGCCGGACGACGCGGCGGACCTCGTGGCCGACCTGTCGGACGAGTCCCGCCAGGAGATCCTGGCCCTCATGGAGCGCGACGAGGCGCTCGAGCTCGGCGAGCTCCTCGCCTACCCCGAGGACACCGCCGGCGGGATGATGACGACCGAGCACGTGGCGATCCCGGAGACGCTCACGGCCCAGCAGACGATCGATCGGCTCCGGGAGCTCGAGCCCGATGCCGAGACGATCTACTACGTGTACGTCGTCGACGACGCCGAGCGGCTCGTCGGCGTCCTTTCACTGCGCGATCTCATCGTCGCGCCGCCGGAGACGGCGATCTCGAAGGTCATGATCACGGAGCCCGTCTCGGTCCACGTCCTCGACGACGAGGACGCCGTCGCCGAGGTCGTCGCCCACTACAACCTCCTTGCGGTGCCCGTGACGGACACCGACGGCCGGCTCGAGGGGATCGTCACCGTCGACGACGCGATGGACGCGATCCTGCCCGACGCCTGGCGGAAACGGCTGCCGAAGCTCGCCGAGCGGCGCTAGGTCCATGACCTGGCGCTCGTCGCTCGAGGAGCGACTCTCCGACCCTCGCGCGCCGCGCGCCGCGGCCCGCGGCGCGGCGCGCGCCGTCGTCCGGATCCGCGGCTGGCTGCGCCTCCGCGGCCGATTCCGGCGACGCGGGCTGCTGGCGTTCCTCGCGGTCATGGGGCCGGGCCTCATCGCCGGCATCGCCGGCAACGACGCCGGCGGCATCACGACCTATTCCGTGCTCGGGGCCGAGACGGGCCTCCGGCTCCTGTGGCTGTTCCCGGTCACGATCGTCATCCTCGCGATCGTCCAGGAGATGGCGGCCCGCCTCGGGGTCGTCACTGGCCAGGGCCTCTCGGATCTCATCCGCGACCGGTTCGGCG
>JBKPRF010000082.1:0-4117 GCA_046734475.1 Chloroflexota bacterium | reverse complement strand
TCCTGAATCTCGCCGTCGTGGTCTGGCGGGTCGCTGCCGCGGTCGACGCGGCGCGCTCCACGGATCGCCCCTGGCTCACCGCCGCGCTCCTGTCGGGCGCCGTCGCGCTGCTCGTCGTCCTGCCGCAGCTGTGGGTCGCGACGACGATCGCCGCGACCGAGGACTTCCTCGACTCGACGTTCGCGCAGGGCGAGGAGCCGCGGCCGACCGACGGACCCGAGCCAACCCCGCCGCCGGAGCTGGTCTACGGCGGCTTCGGGCCACGCAGCCTCGTCGGGCCGGGCGAGGCCTACGTCCCGGACATCATCCCGACGCCGAGCCCGGCGCCGCAGGGCCCGTTCGTCTCGGGCCCCGGGAACCTGCCCGCGCTCGGCGTCTCGGTCCCCTGGCAGCGCCCGGGTGCGATCCCGTGGGGCGACGACGGCCGGTTCGACCTGCTCCTGCTCGGCTCCGACGCGGGCCCCGATCGCTGGAGCCGGCGGATGGACGTCATGCTCCTCGTCGAGATCGACGTCGCGACCGGCAAGGTCGCGATGATCGGGCTGCCCCGGAACCTCATCAACGCGCCGTTCCCGCCGGGCGCGGCACGCGATGCCGTGTCGTGCGGCTGCCTCCGCGATCTGCTCAACGGGTTGTACGTCGAGGCCACGGTCAAGCATCCCGAGCGCTGGCCCGGCAGCGGCGCGGTCAAGGGCATCGGCGCGGTTCGGTCGGTCGTCTCGGAGCTCACCGGCCGGCCGATCGACGCCGTCCTCGTCGCCGACCTGTGGGGCATGCTCAAGGTCGTCGACGCGATGGGCGGCATCGACATCGACATCCCGTACGCCGTCTCCGACGATGACTATCCGGATCCCGTCTGGGGCCACATCGCGATGTCCCTGCCCGCCGGCAAGCAGCACCTCGACGGCCGCCACGCGCTGTTCTACGCGCGCAGCCGCCACCAGGACTCCGACTACGGCCGGATGCAGCGCCAGCAGACGCTGCTCCTCGCGATCCGCGACCAGATCGGCCCGGCCACGATCCTCAACGCCCCGGCCCTCGCGTCCGCGGCGAAGGGCTTTGTGTGGACCGATCTCCCGCGAGATTCGCTGCCCAACCTCGTGACCCTGTTCGGCAAGGCCGCGAACGCGTCGGTCAAGCACCTCCGGATCGTCCCCCCGACCTACGACGACTGGCTGACCGCGACCGAGATCACGAAGATCCAGCACGACATCGCCGCGCTCCTGGGCGTCCCGCCGCCGCCGACACCGACGCCCAGCCCGCTCCCGTCCACGGTGCCCTCCGACAGCCCGCCCCCGAGCCCGCAGCCCTCGATCGAACCGAGCGCGTCGCCGCCGTAACGGACGTAGCATCGGAACCAACCATTCGTCTTTGGTGCGATGAATCGGTTGAATCGACTCGTTGCGATCGCCGTCGTGCTCGCCGGCTGCACCGCGGCGGTCTCGTCGTCCGGCTCGAGCAGTCCGGCCGGCACGACTCCTGCTCCGAGCCCGCGGCCAACCTCGACGCCGTGGCTCACCGACGCGCGCCAGGCGATCCAGGACGAAGCCGTCGCCCACCACGACGACTACTGCGGCCGCTATCTGAACAACGGCTTCCGAGACGACCTACCGGCCGGCGCCTTCGTCTCGATGTGGCGGGCCAATCTCGGCGCACATGAGGCAGCGATCCGCGCCCGAACCGATGGGACGGAACCCCTCGCGTTTGTCGGCTGCACGTATTCGTACGAGGAGCTTCGGTTCCTGACCGACAAGCAGTTCACCGAGGACGCCTTGAAATGGCTGGGGACGATCCCCGCCGCGCCATGGAGCCTGGGTCCCGACGAGGTCGCCAACCGCGTCGAGCTCGACATCTCGAGCGCGGTGCCTGACGCGGCGGATCGCGCCCTCGCACACTACATCGCCGAGTTCCAGCTGCCAGCGGGGATTCTTCACGTCTGGTCGGATGGCAACGGCGCGGCTCTCCGACCTTGGGGCACCGTCCGGATACATGTTCTCGGTCCAGATGGGCATCCCGTCCGGACGCGCAATGGCCTGGGCCTGGAGTGGGTCGGCGACCTGCCCAATCTCTACTGCGGCGTGGGCGATGTCGGCTATGGCATCAGCGCGGACGGCACGCCGACGGAACTGCCCTGCCAGGCCGGCACTTGGAAGATCTCAGTGACTGCAGGCCCCGACAATCACGTGGTCGGCTCGAGCACCGTGACCGTGACGGGCGGGCAGACCGTGGACCTGAAGATCACGGTCGGTGTCATCCCGACACCAGCCCCGTAGCCACGCCTAGCGGAGGGTGACCCAGATCGTCTTCTTCTCGGTGTATTGGGCGAGGGCCTCGAGGCCCTTGTCGCGGCCGCCGAAGCCGGACTGCTTGTAGCCACCGAAGGGCGTCGTGATGTCGCCCTCGGAGTAGGCATTGACGCCGACGGTCCCGGCGCGGATCGCGCGGGAGACGCGGAAGGCGGCGTCGAGGTCGCGGGTGTAGACCGACGCGGCGAGGCCGTACGGCGTCTCGTTCGCGAGCCGGACGCCCTCCTCCTCGGTGTCGAAGGCAATCGTCGAGAGGACCGGCCCGAAGATCTCCTCGCGCGCGATTCGCATCGTGTTCCGAACGCCGCTGAAGATCGTCGGCGCCACGAAATAGCCGCCGGTTTCCTCGAGCACGCGACCGCCGCCGGCCACGACCTCCGCGCCCTCCGCCCGGCCGACGTCGATGTAGCCCATGACCTTGTCGAGATGGGGCTGCTCGACCATCGGCCCGATCTTCGTCTCCGGGTCCATCGGGTCGCCGACCTTCCAGTCGGGGAGCTTGTCGAGGAGCCGCTCGAGCAGGGGCTCCTGGACCGATCGGTGGACGAGCAGCCGCGAGCCGCACGAGCAGTTCTCGGCCTGGTTCATGAGCGCCGCGAAGAGCACCTGGTCGGCGACGAGGTCGAGGTCCGGCGGGTCCGCCAGCACAACCTGCGGTGACTTGCCGCCGCACTCGAGCGTGACTTCCTTGAGGTTCGACTCCGCCGCGTACTGCAGGAACAGCCGGCCGACCTCGGTCGAGCCGGTGAACGTGACCTTGTCGACGTCCATGTGTCGCCCGAGGGCCGCGCCGGCGGCGCCGCCGGGGCCGGGGACGACGTTCAGCACGCCGTCAGGCAGCCCAGCCTCCGCGCCGAGCTCGCCGAGGCGGATCGTCGAGAGCGACGTCAGGCGGGACGGCTTCAGGACCATGGTGTTGCCGGCGGCCAGCGCCGGCGCGACCTTCCAGGCCGCCATGAGGATCGGGAAGTTCCAGGGCAGGACCGCGGCCACGACGCCGATCGGCTCGCGGACGATGAGGCCCAGGGCGTCGGGACCGGTCGGCGCGACCGCGTCGAAGAGCTTGTCGACCGCCTCGGCATACCAGCGGAACGTCTTGACCGTGTCGGGCAGGTCGACGTCGCGGGCGTCCGTGATCGGTTTGCCGCCCTCGAGGGAGTCGAGCGTCGCGAGCTCGTCGGCGTTGGCCTCGATGGCGTCCGCGAACCGAAGGAGCACCTGCTTCCGATCAGCGGGCGCCATCCGCGACCAGCGGCCGTCGTCGAACGAGCGGCGGCTCGCGGCGACCGCGGCATCGACGTCCGCCTGGCCGCCCGCCGCCACGCTGGTGATGGGCCTACCGGTCGCCGGATTCAGCGTCTCGAACGTCTCGCCGGACTGCGCATCCCGGAAGTCGCCGTCGATAAATGCCTTCGTCCGGAACGTCGGCGGTGTCGCGATCGCCATGATCCCTGTCGCCCTCCTGCGGGCGCCATTCTGGCAGAGCCCGCCTCAGCCGCGAGCCGGGGCCGCGGCGGTCGGTGTCGCTGCCGACGCCTCCGGGCACTCGTCGATCGGCAGGCACTCGGGCGCGCTGGTCGCCGAGGACCGATGGGGCCGTGCCTGGAATGCGCCGATGTACACGCCGACGAGCATGACCGCGCCGCCGACGAAGAACGTCCAATCGAATGTTTCGCCGGTGAGGACGGTCGCGACGACGATGCCGACGAACGGGAAGAGCAGCGTCGCATACGACGCGGCCGACGCGGTCCAGTGCTGGATCACATAGACGAACAGGGTGAACAGGCCGACCGACCCGAACAGGATGAGGT
>JBKPRF010000081.1:0-2235 GCA_046734475.1 Chloroflexota bacterium | reverse complement strand
GGCACTCGGTCGCGACGGTCGACGCCCCGGTCGCGAGGGCCTGCGCGGTCCGCGATTCGTTGATGCGGGTGCCCCGTGTCTCCTCCATCCACATGCGGCCGCCGCCGGCCCCGCAGCAGAACGTGTTGCGCCCGCGGTTCTCCATCTCGACGAGATCGAGGCCCGGCACCGCGGCGAGCACCTCGCGGGGCTCGTCGACGATCCCGTTGTAGCGGGTCAGGTAGCACGAGTCGTGGAGCGTCACCGAGCGGCCGGTGCCGCCCGTGCCATCGGGCCGGGCGTCGGCGTCGACCACCCGGATCCGGCCCGAGGCGAGCATCTCCCGGAGGTAGGCGGCGTGGTGGACGATCCGGAACGTCCCGCCGAGCTGGCCGTATTCATTGCCGATCGAGTTGAAGCAGTGGGGACAGGCTGTGACGATCGTTCGCTCGCCCATGCGGTAGCGATTCAGCGTCTCGATGTTGCCGGTCGCGAGCATCTGGAACACGTAGTCGTTGCCCATCCGGCGGGCCGGATCGCCGGTGCACGACTCCTCCTGCCCGAGGATCGCGAATCGCACGCCCGCGGCGTTGAGGCACGTGGCGAACGCGCGGGCCACCTTCTGGTTGCGCTGGTCGAAGGCCGCGGCGCAGCCGACCCAGTACAGGACGTCGACCTCGTCGAGCCGGCCGTCCGCGGCGAGTGAGGCCACGGTCGGAACCTCGAAGGGCAGGCCCCGGGTCCAGTCCGTCCGAGCGGTGGGCGGCTGGCCCCACGGGTTGCCGACGCCCTCCATGTTCCGGAAGGCGCCGTTCAGCTCCTGCGGGAAGCGCGAGTCCTCGAGCACGAGGTTCCGCCGCAGCCCGACGATCTTGTCGACGTGCTCGATCAGGACCGGGCAGGCCTCGACGCAGGCGCCGCAGGTCACGCAGTCCCAGACGGCGTCGAACGGGATCGCGTCGTCGACGATCGGCTTCATGACCGCGGCCGGCTTGAGCGAGTCGTCGAGGCCGTACGTGTCGCGGACGATCGGCGAGTTCGGGATGAGCGAGAGGCCCTGCTCGGCCTCGACCGACATGTCCCGGATGCCCATGATGAAGTGCTTCGGGTTGAGGGGCTTGCCGGTGTTCCAGGCCGGGCAGGCCTGCTGGCAGCGGCCGCACTCGGTGCAGGTGAAGCCGTCGAGCAGGTCGCGCCAGCCCAGATCGGCGAGGGTCCGGACGCCGAACGTCGCGTCCTCCCGCTCGAGGTCCATCGCCGGCAGCTCGCCGCGCGGCGCGAGCTTCCGGAAGTAGATGTTGAAGAAGCTCGTCGCGATGTGGAGGTGCTTGCTGAACGGCAGGTACACCAGGAACGCCGCGACGATCCCGATGTGGGCCCACCACAGGATGACGAACCCTGCCTCGAGCGTGCCCGGCGCCAGGCCCCGCAACGGGACAGCCAGCACGTTCGCCACGAACGCACCGGCCTGGTCGCCGTAGCGCGCGACCTCGAAGACCTGGGCGAACAGCTCGGCCGAGACGAGGCCGCCGATCATCGCCAGGATCAGGAGCGCGTCGCGATTGAACGTCAGGCGAGCCGGGCGGGAGATCAGGCGTCGCTCGAACGCCCAGAGGACCGACACGATCACGATGACCGCGACGATGTTCTGCATCGCGAGGACCGCGGCCCACAGCAGCCCGTCGAACGGGTACGACAGCACCGCCTGGATGACGCCGCCGGTGACGATGTTGGCGGTCCCGATCGTCAGCAGGACGAAGCCCCAGAAGATCCCCCAGTGGAGGACCGCGGCGCGGGGGTCCTTGAACATCTTCGTCTGGACGAACGCGTACTGGATGAGCCCGATCAGGCGGGCCGGGATGTTGTCGAGCGGGCTCGGCCCCTCGGCCCGGGCGGCGGCGAAGACCCGCAGGTGGCGAGCCATCGCGAGGGCGAAGAACAGCGCCGCACCCCAGAAGACGACGAAGACCGCCGGATAGAAGGCGACGTGGTCGAAGAACGAGAACATCAGCTGCGTTCCGCGGGACGCGGCAGGTCGCGCCATGGATCGTTCACGTCGCCGGGGGCGGGCATCCGCGGATCCCCGGGATCGAGGACGGGCTCGTCCGTGGCGGCCGACGGGGCCGGCGCAGGAGCCGCCGGCGGGGGCAGGGCCACGTCCGCGGTGTCGCCCTCGACCGCCGAGGCATCGTGGTCGAACGGGCCGGCGAGCGTCTCGAGCGCGTGGCCGAGCGTCGGCTCGAGGGCGACGAGCGA
>JBKPRF010000080.1:0-8703 GCA_046734475.1 Chloroflexota bacterium | reverse complement strand
TCATCATCGACGGCCGGCTCGTCGCCGGGACACCGGCGGAGGATGGCAGCTATCGCTCACTATCGAGCATGACGGCCGGCGACTTCTTCGGCGAGATCGCGGCCCTGACCGGCAGCAAGCGAACGGCGAACGTCGTCGCGGATGAGGACACCGAGCTCATCCAGGTGCCGGCGACCACCCTGAAGGCGTTGATGGACGTGCCGGCGATGAGCAGCCTCGTGAACTCGAAGCTGGCCGAGCGGACCGCCCGCACCGCCAATGCCGACCTCGTCCGGCTCGCGGGCCGCGACCAGCGCGACATGCGCGACCTCCGCCGCCGGCGGCGCGGTCAGGCGACCGTCGACGCGCCCGTGGGCGAGGCGACCGCCAGCTCCTGACCGAGGCCCGCGCAGCGGGCTAGCGTCGCGCCGCCGGGTCGTTCGCCGTCGCGGCCAGGAGGGCCTTCGTCTCGAACGGGCTGATGCCGGCGTGGCGTGCCCGGATGAGGGTCGCGATGCCGGCGATGTGGGGCGCGGCGAAGCTGTTGCCGGTCACGACGCTCCGGCCGCCGTCGCGCCAGGCGACGTCGACGTCGACGCCGTAGGCGCCGAACTCGACGGGCGGCGTCGGGTTGTAGAACCACACCGCCGGGTCCCGGAGATCGTGGGCCGCGACGGACACGACCGCCGCGAAGAGCGATGGGTACGACGGACCGGGCACGTTGTTCGCCGCCGAGACGAGCAGCAGGTTCGCGAAGTAGGCCCGGTCCGCGAGCTCGTGGAACTCTGCGTAGAGCGCCTCGCTCCGTGACGACAGGCTCAGGTTCGCCACCGAGATCCCCTGCCCGATCGCCCAGTCGAGCGCGGTGAGGAACGCCTCGCCCTTGCCCCGGTTGTCGGGCCCGAGGACCCGGATCGAGACCAGCTCGGCGCCGGGTGCGATCGAGTGGATGATCCCGGCGACCGCGGTCCCATGACCCACGACGTCGCGGCCGTCGTCGCCCTCGACGTGGGGCTCGTCGCCGTCGAGCTCGACGCGGACCGACTGGACGAGTCGACGGCCGATGGCCGGATGATCGGCTTCCACCCCGGAATCGATGATGGCGACGGTGAGGCCGCTGCCATCCACGCCGCCGAACGCGGTCTCGCGATCGACGCGCCCGAACGGCCGGCGCCGGTCGAGGCGGCCCAGGTCGCGGTTGCCGGCGGCGAAGGCCTCCGACCAGGTCGGCGCCGTCACCGGCGCGAGCTCCGGTAGCGGGCTGGGCTGCGGCCGGAGCGCCGGGCGAGCGCCTCGAGGATGTCGACGACGAGGCCCAGCTGGTCGGGCGACGCGGTCCGAACGCGGGCGATGGCGTCGGCCAGCCGCCATGTTCCGGGCGCATCGCCGGCCCCCGCCCTCGTTGGCTCGGTGGGCGCGATCGCCGCCTCGACGATGGCTTCGATCGCGGCATCGTCCAGCGCCGTCGTGCCGGACCCGGACAGCGCGCGCAAGGCCTCGCGCAGGATCGACGCGGTGTCGCGGCCAAGGCTTGTCGCCCGGATCGCGACGGTCGCCTGGCGGGCGAAGACGGTCGCCGCCTCGAGGTCCATGAGATCGAAGGCCCCGCCGTCACGGCGGTCCAGGATCTCGAGAACGCCGATCGTGCCGGCGTCGTCTGCGAGCGGCACGGCGACGAGCGAACGCGGCACGTAGCCCGTCTGCTCGGCCGCGTCGCGTCGGAACCGCGGGTCGACGGTCGCCTCGCCGATCGCGAGCGGCTCGCCGCTCGCGAACACGTAACCGGCGACGCCGTCGCCGGGCCGGATCGCCATGCCGATGACGCCCTGGCCCTGCTCGCCGGCGGCCACCCGGAAGACGAGCGTGTCGGTGGTGGCGTCGTACAACGCGATCGAGGCCGCCTCGGCCCGGATCAGCGCGGCCGCGGCCTCGACGACCGAACGGAGGATGGCTTCGCCGGCCGGCGGTTCGAGGTGGACCGCGGCGTCCAGCCGGGTGGCGACGGCCCGAACGAGGGCCAGCGCGGCGGCCGCTGCGGCGTCGTCCCGGTCGGGCGGACCGGCCGCGGTCACCGCTGGATCGAGCGCTCGAGGGCGGCCGGGTCGGGGATCACGAGGGCGTCGCGGCCGAGCACGACGAGGCCCTCGTCGACGAGGTCTGCCAGGAGGCGGTTCACGGATTGGCGCGAGCCGCCGATCATCCCGGCCAGCTCGGACTGGGTGTAGGGCCACGGCAGCTCGACGCTGCCGTCGGCCTTGGCAGTGGCGCCCTCGGCCTCGCGGAGAAGCCGCCTGGCGAGGCGGCCCGGCAGGTCGAGGAAGTGGAGGTCCTGGACGTGGGCCGTGATCGAGCGAATCTCGCGGGAGAGGCTCGCGAGGAGCGCGACCCGCAGGGAGCGGTCGCTGTCGACGAGGTCGAGGAACGCCTCGCGCCGGAGAACGAGCGTCTCCGTCTTGCCGAGGGCCACGGCGGTCGCCGAGCGGGGCGCCTCGTCGAGCAGCGCAAGCGCCCCGAAGAAGTCGCCCGGCCGGAGCGTCGCCATGATCGCCGGCTCGCCTTCCTCGGCCGAGGGCAGGACGATCTTCACGGCGCCTTCGACCACGACGTGCAGGGCGTCGCCGGGATCGTCCTGGTGGAAGATCGTCTCGCCGTTGCGGAACCGGCGGCTCCGCATCTGGCCGGCGAGCGCCTCGAGCTCGGCCTCGTCGACGCCGGCGAACAGGCCACAGGCACGAAGCGCGTCGATTCCGACACGACTTTCCGGCAGCGGGCCCATCGGGGCGCATCCTAGACTCTCTCGTGATGGACAACCGGGCGTGTCCGACGTGCGGCGAGGCCAACCCGTCCGCCGCCCGGCTGTGCGGCGTCTGCGGGACCTCGCTCGTCCGCGACGAGGCCGCCGGCGAGGTCCGCCGCGAGATCACCCTCGTGACCTCGGACCTGAAAGGCTCCACGGCCCTCGGCGAGCGGCTCGACCCCGAGGCCCTGCGCGAGGTCCTGAACCGCTACTTCTCGGTCATGCGGGCCGTCTTCGAGTCCCACGGCGGGACGATCGAGAAGATCATCGGGGACGCGATCGTCGCGGTGTTCGGGCTGCCGTTCCGGCACGACGACGACCCGATCCGGGCGCTCGAGGCGGCGGCGGAGAGCCAGCGCGCCCTCGTCCTTCTGAATGACGAGCTCGACCAGGGCTGGGGTGTCCGGCTGACTGTTCGCACCGGCGTGGCCTCCGGCGAGGTCACCTTCGGCAAGGCCGAGGCCGGCCAGCACGTGCTGCTCGGGCCGCCGGTCGAGCTGTCCGGAGTGATGGAGCAGAACGCCCCGTCGTACGAAGTCCTCATCGCCCAGTCGACGTACGACCAGGTCCGCGACGTCGTCGAAGTCGAGGCGATGCCGCCCGTCTCACCCAAGAATTCGGACGAGCAGTTCCCGGCGTACCGGCTGATCTCCGTGCAGTCGCGGTCCGAGGAGGCCGAGGCGGAGGCGCCCGTCGCCGCCGAGGGAATGCGGATCTGCCCGAGCTGCGGCGACCAGTCGCCCGATCGCTACCGGTTCTGCAACACGTGCGGGGCCTCGCTCACGGAGGTCATCGCCCGCGAGACCCGCCGCACGGTGAGCCTCGTCTTCGCGATGCCGAAGGTCCACGCGGTGGCGGGCGCAACTGGCGGCGACGGCGCGTCGGGACCCGAGCCGGAGGCCCTGCGCGACGTCATGTCGACGTACTTCGACGCGATGCGGGCCGCGCTGGAGCGACACGGCGGGACCGTCGAGAAATTCATCGGCGACGCGGTGATGGCGGTGTTCGGGCTGCCGGTCCGGCACGAGGACGACGCCGTCCGGGCGATCCGCGCGGCGGCCGACATGCAGGCCGCGCTGCCGGAGCTGAACGAACGGTTCCGGCGCGAGCGCGGCCTCGAGCTCGAGAACCACATCGGGGTGAACACCGGCGAGGTCATCGCCGGCGACGCCTCAACCGGCCAGCGCCTCGTCACCGGCGACGCGGTGAACACCGCGGCCCGGCTCGAGCAGGCCGCCGGTCCCGGCGAGATCGTGCTGGGCGACCTCACCTACCGGCTCGCGCGGGGCCAGATCGAGATCGAGTTCATCCCGCCGCTGACCCTCAAGGGCAAGGCCGAGCCGGTCCCTGCCTACCGGCTCGTCCGCGTCGGAGCGCCGACCGAGACCCAACCGGCCGACACGACCACGACCGCCACCCCGTTCGTCGGCCGGGAGGCCGAGATGGGCCGCCTCTCGGAGGCCCTTGGCGACGCGATGACCAATCGCAGGGCGCGGCTCGTGACCCTCGTGGGAGATGCCGGTGTCGGCAAGTCACGGCTCATCCGGGAGTTCGCGGCGCGCGCGTCCGAATCAGCCCGGGTCGCCCGCGGCCGGTGCCTGCCGTACGGCGACGGCATCACGTTCTGGCCGCTGGCGGAGATCGTGCGCGAGGCCGCGGGGATCGTCGGCGACGACACGCCGGACCAGGCCATCGCGAAGATCCGGGCGCTCTGCGCGAGCCAGGACGCGGACGCGATCGTCGAGCGAGTCGCGTCGGCGATGAACCTGACGGCGACCCAGTTTCCGGTGACCGAGCTGCTATGGGGCGGGCGCCGCCTGCTCGAGACCCTCGCCGCCCGTCAGCCGCTGACGATGATCGTCGACGACATCCACTCCGCCGAGACGACCTTCCTCGACTTCATCGACCACCTCCTGGATGCCGTCGACGGTGTCTCGATCCTGTTGCTCTGCTCGGCCCGCCACGAGATCGCCGAGCGTCACGCCGAGTGGCTCGAGGCGCACGACGCGGACACGATCCGGCTCGAGCCGCTGACGGACACGGAGTCGGGCCAGATCGTCGAGGAGCTCCTGGGGACGCTGGATCCCTCCGTGCGCGAGCGGATCACGGCGGTCTCCGAGGGCAATCCGCTGTATGTCGAGCAGATCGTGTCGATGCTCATCGAGACCGGCGAGATCCAGCGCGGCCTCGACGGCTGGGTCGCCCGCGGGGACTCGGAGAGCATCCGGATCCCACCCACGGTCGAGGCCCTCGTCGCGGCCCGCCTGGATGCTCTCGACCAGGAGGAGCGGGCGGTCGTCGAGCCGGCCGCCGTCATCGGCCTGTCATTTCCGATGGACGCCGTGGACGAGCTCGTCGAGGCTGCCATCCGCGAGCACCTCGAGGCGGACCTCATCGCGCTCACGGGCAAGCAGCTCGTGCGGCGCGCCGCCGGCGAGGAGGTCATCTACCGGTTCGGCCACCAGATCATCCGGGACACCGCCTACGGCGGCCTCCTGAAGCGACTCCGGGCCTTCCTCCACGAACGGTTCGTCGTCTGGGCCGAGCGCGTGAACCGGGAGCGCGGCCGCGAGGCCGAGTTCGAGGAGATCCTCGGCTACCACCTGGAGCAGGCGTACCGCTACCGGACCGAGCTCGGAGTCGTGACCGACGAGGACCGTGCCGTCGGGGAGCGGGCCGCCCAGAAGCTGGCCTCCGCCGGCCGCCGGGCCAACGAGCGTGGCGACGGGCCGGCCGCGGTCAGCCTCCTCCACCGGGCGACCAACATGCTGCCGCGTGAATCGCACTTCCGGCTCGAGCTCACGGTCGAGCTCGGCGAGGCCACCATGAACCAGGGCCGGTTCGACGAGGGCCGGGCGATCCTGACCGAGGTCAAGACCACGGCCGCCGAGCTCGGCGAACCGCGACTCGAGGTCCAGGCCGACCTGCTCCTGGCCTCGGTCGACCAGTTCCAGGGCACCGGCACGACGGCCCAGGCGCTCGAGACGGCGCGGCGTGCGATCGAGGTCCTCGAGGCCGCGGGGGACCACCGCGGCCTCGCCCGCGCGTGGCGGCTCGCGATGACGACGGAGCTGAACCAGGGCCACCTCGAGGAGGCCTCGGCAGCCGTCGATCACGTCGTCAGCGAGGCGCGAGCCGCCGGCGACCAGCGACTCGCGTCGAGGAGCGCCACCGCGATCGCCTACGTGCTGCTCCACGGTCCGACGCCGGTCGACGATGCGATCCGCCAATGCCGCGAGCTGATGGCCACGGTCTCGGGCAACCGGGTGACCCAGGCGATCGTGGAGAGCACGATGGCGGTCCTCACGGCGATGGCCGGCTCGATCGACGAGGCCCGCGCGCTCTATCGCCACAGCCAGGCCGTCGTGACCGAGCTGGCGGGCGGCGTCGACGCCCTGGCGGGATCGATCGACTCGTCCCGGGTCGAGCTCCTGGCCGGTGACCTCCAGACGGCCCGCGCCGAGCTCATCCGCGACTACGACGCGTTGGCGGCGATCGACGAGACCTTCTTCCGGTCGACCATCGCGGGCCAGCTCGCCGGCGTGCTCCAGCGGCTCGGCGAGACGGCTGACGCCCGCCGGTACGCCGACGTGGCGGCCGAGATCGGCGATGACGACGACATCCTGACCCAGGTCCTGTGGCGGCTGGCCCGGGCCCGGCTCGCGGCCGGCGCCGGCGAGGCCGAGGACGCCGAGCGGTACGCCGCCGAGGCCATCGAGCGGGCCGATCGGACGACCGACGGCCTGCTCCGGGCCGAGGCCTACGAGACGCTGGGTGACGTGCTCGAGGCGCTCGGTCGCCGGGAATCGGCAGGGCCCCCCTGGCGGGAGGCCCTGCAGCTGTACGAGGCGAAGGGTGATGTCGTCTCGGCGCGAGCCCTCAGCGAGCGGCTCGCGGCCGTTCCGACGGGCTGACTAGAAGGTGCCTCGGTAGCCGCCGTTCTGGGGCGTCCAGATCTCGATCTTGAAGTTCGAGCCGACCTTCGTGACCTTGGCGCACGGCGCGTTGTTCGGGACCGTGCTCGTGCTGGTGTCGAAGGTGCAGCTCGCGAGGGGCTCGTTGACGCCGCCATCGGTCGTGTGGACCACGGTGATGTCGGAGGCCTGCACCCCGCCGGGGACAGCGCTGCCGTAGATCATGATCGTGATCTTGATCAGTGCCGGGTCGTAGTTCGCGCCCTCGCCGACGTTGATCTTCGAGCACTCGCCGAGGACGGTGCCGCTCGTCGGCGCCTTGCAGGCGAGCGCCGTACCCGTGCCGTCCTGGACGGTCAGGGCGTCGTTCGCGAAGCCGGTCGGGGGCGTGACCTGGGTCGACCGCGGGTTGCTGCGGCTGAGGGTCGGGTTGTTGCCGAGGCTGCCGTTGCCCGTCTGGAAGCCGCCGGCGAAGTTGCTGTTGCCGTTGAGCAGGACCTTGGTCGGAATCGGGAGCGCATCGCCGTGGCTCGTGCCGCCGTCGGACGTCGTGCTGCCGTTGCCCAGGGCCTGGAAGTCGAAGCAGTACGACGTGTTGGCATCCGGGCCGGCGCAGCCGGTCGGTGTCGTCGGCGTCGTGAAGGCGACCTTCACCGTGACGGTGGCATGGGGCTGGAGGCTGCCGAGCGAGCACATGAACGGCGTGACGTTCTTGGCCGAACAGCTACCGGCGCCGGTCTGGCCGGTGTACACGATGTTCGGGTCGACGTAGGTCGGGGCCCCGACCATCGCCGCATCCGCCGGGTCGATGGCCAGCTTCAGGTTCGTGATGATGCTCTTGCCGCCGTTCGTGATCGTGACCTTGTATTCCACGTCGGCGCCGGGCGCGACGGTCGCGTCGCCGGGGACGTACTTGACGTCCTGGGTCCAGCCCGGTGGGTTCGCGGACACAACCCCCGTCCCGAGCAGCAGCAATGCCACGAACGCCGCGGTGACGACGGTCGTGAGACGACGGAGTAGAGAACGCGACACTGAAACCTCCCAAGGTCGGCGCTCGTGGCGCCGCCGAAATCTCCTCGAGGCCCCGGCCGATGGTCCTAGACCTGATCGGCTGTTTGGCCTATGACGAATGGTGCGGCTGGCTGCTTGACGCGTCAACCGTGACGCGGGCAGGCGCGCCGTCAACGTTGCGTCAGCGCACCCGTCTCGCGCTCGACAGCGCCCTCGTCGGGCCGGCGACGGCCCTCGCGCCGCGGCCGCGACTCAGCCGCGGCTCACCGGCCGCATCGGATACACCCCGACGACGACCGGCGTGACCGGGTCCAGCGACAGCTCGTAGCCGATGTCGCCGCCCCGCAGGAGCTCTCCGAGCAGCCGGCCCTCCCGCTCCGGCAACCCGACGTAGACACGGCTGCGATCGACGTCGACCGGGGTCACGTCGTCGTCGCCGCCGTTGATCGCGAACCGCCGCCGGAGCTCGTGCATCGGCACGTAGGCGCGACTCTTGATGAACCGCCGGAGCTGGGGCGCGGTCGCCACGCGTTCCACGCCGCTCGGACTGTCGGGAGGCGGCTCCCCGGTCGCAGGCCGCTCGGCCGGCCGCTCATGCGGGATGGGCGGGCGCGCCGGCATGGCCGCGCGGCGCGGCTCTGGGTCGCCGGCGGACATAGCTGGCCGGGCGGCGGCCTCGGAGGGCTCGGGCATCTCCAGGGGCTCGGCTGTCTCGACGGCCTCGATCGGCGCCGCTGACGCGACCTCCTGCTCGGGGCCTGGTTCCGCCAGCGTACCGGCGTCGGCGACATGCGGACGTGGCAGCGGCGGGCGGCCCGGCCGGATGGGGCGGGCATGGCGCGGCGAGCCGTGGTGGCAACGGCGGCTCATCGGTTCGGTTCGGCGGCACCTGGGCGCCGCAGTGAGATGGTGGTCAAAGGTCGGGCCTGCGATGTCTCGCGTGGGCTGATGCCCGGGATTCCGCCCGATCATACCGCCGTGCCGGGCGGCTCAGCCGTGGAC
>JBKPRF010000079.1:0-4334 GCA_046734475.1 Chloroflexota bacterium | reverse complement strand
GTGACGGCCTGCTCGACAGGGCCGCCGCGCTCGAGGGCCACCCCGACAACGTCGCGCCGGCGTTGCGAGGCGGCTTCGTCGCGACACTCGGAGGACGGTCGTACCGATTCGACGCGCCGGCGGGGCTGCGGATCGTGCTGTACGTGCCGAACCTGCACCTGTCGACGCCTCGAATGAGAACCGTTCTCCCAGATTCCGTGCCGCGCGCCGACGCCGTCGCGAATCTCGCCCGCGTGGCGCTCGGCGTGGCGGGTATCGCCTCGGGCGACTGGTCGGTCCTCGATCGGCTCACCGAGGATCGCCTCCACGAGCCGTACCGCGCCTCGGTCTACCCGCAGCTGCCCGTGCTCGTCGCCGCGGCCCGCGCGGCCGGTGCGACGGGTGCGTGCCTTGCCGGCGGCGGGTCCACGATCGCGGCGTTCACGCTCGGCTCGGCGGCGGATGCGAACAGGATCGGCGAGGCGATGGCCGCGGCAGCCGCGAGCCACGACCTGCCCGGGGTGCTCCGGGTCGTGGCGCCGCGGAACGAAGGTGCCCGGGTCGTCGAGGACGAAGGGGTCGTGTCGGGCCGTTGACCGCGGTGCACACTGCGGTCATGAGTCCCGGGGGATTCATCCAGACGGTCGGGGGCGGGGTCGGTGCCCTGCTGGGCGGCTCGATCCGCGCGATCGGCGACGGGATCTCGACGCTGATCCAGGCAGGCGAGCAGGTCCTCCCGGGTCCGCTGTTCCCGATCGCGGTGATCTTGACGGTCGGGCTCGTCGTCTACTGGATCCTCAAGAAGTAGCGTCTGAGGCTGCGTCTGGGCGACGGGTCAGGCGACCGGCGTGAGCGCCCGGATGAAGCCGAGCTCCTCGTTCCAGGCGGCCGTCGCGGCGTCGGCGAAGTCCGTTGCCTTGCGATCGAAGAAGCTGTGGGGCGCACCCGGGTAGACGACCGTCCGATGGTCGACGCCGGCCCGCTCGAGGGCCGCGTCGTAGGTGTCGCGGACCTCCTGCGTGATGCCCTCGTCGGCGCCGCCGTAGATCGCGAGGACCGGGCACTCGATCTTGTCGGCGTTGTCGGCCGGGGCCGGGCTGCCCGATCGGTGGCTGCCGGTCGGCCAGCCATAGAAGGCGATGACGCCCGAGAACCCGAGGCCGAGCATCGCCGCATCCGAGGCGAGCCGGCCCCCCATGCAGAAGCCGGTCACGAAGGATGCCTTCGGGGCGCCGCCCTCTCGGGAGGCGAGGTACTCGAACCCGGCCCGGATGTCCGATTCGAGCCCGGCCCATGTGCACTGCCCGACGTGCGGCTGGTGGTCGAAGTCGTCGGGGCGGTCGTCGATGCCGGCCGTTCGGCCGAAGTAGTCGATCGCGACGGCGGCGATGCCGTTCTCGGCGTGTCGGAGCGCCAGCTCCTCGTAGTAGGGGTGGAGGCCGCGGACGTCCGGCAGGATCAGGATGCCGGCGCCGGTGGGGTTCGCGGGCCGCGCGCCGAACGCCCGGAACTCGGTGCCGTCACGGGACCGCAGCGTCACCGAGCCGGAGTCGAGGGCCCCGCCGGCGATCGGCGCGATCGGCGGCCGGCTGTCGAGATCGAAGCACATCGAGCGGGACCTCCTCGGGGCGGGAGGGTGGCGGTTGGCAACGAAGCCTGTGGCGGCATGCTCACACGAATGGACGTGCTGCGCCTCGACCGGGCCATGCGCCGAGAGGCCCCCAGGCCGCTGGTATGCTGCGCCGCCCATGGAGACAGCCTTGGACGCCGGGGCGGATCGGCCGCTCGTCGTCCAGAAGTTCGGGGGCTCGTCGCTCGCCGACGCCGACCGGATCCGGAGCGTCGCGAAGCGAATCGCGCGGGAGCGCGCGACCGGCTCGGAGCTCGTCGTCGTGGTCTCGGCGATGGGCGACACCACCGACGACCTGCTCACGCTCGCGCGGGCGATCGCGCCGGAGCCCGACGCCCGGGAGCTCGACATGCTCCTCGCCACGGGTGAGCACCAGAGCGCGACCTTCGTCTCGATGGCCCTCCACGCGATCGGCGTCCCGGCGATCTCCCTCACCGGCGCCCAGGCCGGCATCACCACCGACGACTCGCACGGCCGGGCCCGGATCGCGAACGTCGAGCCGCGCCGGGTCCGGGCCGAGCTGGATCGCGGCAATGTCGTCATCGTGGCCGGGTTCCAGGGCCGCCGAGCCGGCGACGACGACGAGATCACGACCCTCGGCCGCGGCGGCTCCGACACGACCGCCGTCGCCCTCGCCGCCGCACTCCGGGCCCAGCGCTGCCAGATCTTCACCGACGTCCGCGGGATCTACACCGCCGATCCGCGCCTGGTCCGCGACGCCCGCCAGCTCACCGCGATCGGCTACGAGGAGATGCTCGAACTGGCCGAGCAGGGCGCCCAGGTCATGCAGGCCCGGGCCGTGGAGCTCGGCTGGATCAACGACGTGGTCATCGAGGTCCTGAGCTCGTTCGAGGACCTGCCCGGGACGTTCATCAGGGAGGATCTGCTCGTGGAGCAGCGCAACAAGGTCCGCGGCCTGGCGAGCGACAAGGACGTCGCGAAGGTGACGTTGCTTGCCGTGCCGGACCGCCCGGGTGTCGCCCGATCGGTGTTCGAGCCCCTCGCCGAGGCGGCCATCAACGTTGACATGATCGTCCAGAACGTCGGGCATGACGGCGCGACCGACGTCTCATTCACGGTCCCGCGGGCCGAGCTGGCGAAGGCCGAGCGTGTTCTCGGGCCGATCGTCGAGCAGCTCGGCGCCGAGGGCCTCCGAACCGACGCGACCGTGGCCAAGGTCTCGATCGTCGGGGCCGGCCTCCGCACCTCGCCCGGCTATGCGGCCCGGATGTTCGGGTCGCTCGCCGATGCGGGCGTGAACATCGAGATGATCTCGACGTCGCAGGTCCGGATCACGTGCGTGATCGCGGAGGCCCAGCTGGGAGCCGCGCTCGATGCCCTCCACGGCGCGTTCGAGCTCGAGAGGCCCGATCCCATCGACGCCGAGGCCGCCGACGCCGCGATGGCCCGGGCGGGCTGAGGGCCGGCAGCGCGTGGCACCGCCGACCGCCGTCAGCACCTTTCCGTCACGCCTCGAGTCGTTCGAGCGGGTCGCTTCGACGAACGACGTCGTCATGGGCTGGCTGCGCGACGGCGTGCCGGAGGTCTGCGTGGCGGTCGCCGACGAACAGACGGCCGGCCGAGGTCGCAACGGCCGATCCTGGACGTCTCCCGCGGGTGCGGCCCTGCTGTGCTCCATCGGGTTCACGCCGAGCTGGCTCGAGCCCGAGCAGGCCTGGCGCCTCGCCGCCATCGTCGCCACGTCGATGGCGGAAGCCGGGGAGGAGGTCGCGGGGCTGCCGGTGGGCTCGATCCATCTGAAATGGCCGAATGACCTGGTCGTCGCATTGGGCGCTGGGGATGAGCCGCTCGTCGACGCGACCCCGTCCCGCGACACTCGCGACATCCGCGTCCGGAAGCTCGCCGGCGTGCTCGGCGAGACCGACGGCCTCGGATCCGACAGCGCTCGCGCGGTCATCGGCATCGGCGTGAACGCGGACTGGCCGCGATCGTCGTTCCCGGCCGACATCGGCGCCGACATGACCTCGTTGTCGGAGCTCGCGCCGTCCGGGAGCGTCGATCGGTCGGAGCTCCTCGAGCGGTTCCTCGAGCGCCTGGAGGAGCGGCATCAGGCGTTGCGTGGCGGCCAGTTCGATGGACCGGCATGGATCCGCCGCCAGGTGACGAATGGCTGGCTCGTACGCCTCGAGCTGCCGGATGGCACGACCTCGATCGCCCGAGCGCTCGCGACCGACGCTGGATCCGGCGCCCTCGTCATCGAGGACCAGGCGAGCGGGCGGCAGCGCGACGTGCTCGTCGGCGAGGTCCGCCACCTCCGCGTCGGCGGCAGCCTGTAGCCGGGCGTAGGGTGTAACGCGATGGCTCGTCCGGTGTTCTGGAGATCGGGAGCTGCCTCGGAGGCCTCCCCGCGACTCGGCCACCTCGATCTGGACAGACCCCTGGTCGAGCGGGCCCGGCGCGATCCGGCGCAGTTCGACGCCCTCTACAGGAAGTACCTCGCCCAGGTGTATTCGTACGCGGTCTACGAGCTCGGCGACCATCACGCCGCCGAGGACGCCACCGAGAAGACGTTCCTCGCCGCGCTCGCGAACCTCGAGCGGTTCAGCGAGCGGGCCCGGCCGGCCGACGGCGAGGGCGCCTCGACCTTCCGCGTCTGGCTCTTCCGGATCGCCCGCAACGTCGTCGCCAACGAGCGGCGGACAGCGTGGCGGCGGCCGACAGAGCCGATCGACGAGCGAGCGGCGGTCGTCCCCGATCCGATCGA
>JBKPRF010000078.1:0-4026 GCA_046734475.1 Chloroflexota bacterium | reverse complement strand
ATCGTCGGTCCGGCCGCCGGTCCGTGGCGGCTCAGGCTCCAGGACCAGGACCACCTGCTCGGGACGGCCGACGAGCTCGCCGCGATGGAGAAGCGGATCTCGGACCGCGGCTACTACCCCGTCCGCCTGTCCGAGGACGAGATGGCGGCCTGGCAGGCTGATCCCGCGCTCGTCGACGCGCGCTTCAAGGCCGTGATGATGGACAACGTCGAGCGCTGGATGGCACTCGCCGACGAGCGGCTGAAGGGCAGCGGCATCCGCTGCGTCGTCTCCCCGGCCAACGACAACATCTTCGACCTCGATCCGATCATCGATCGGGCCGAGCTCGTGGACCTCGGCGAGTCGAACACGATCCAGCTCGATGGCTTCTCGATGGTCTCGACGGGCTGGGCCAACCCGACACCCTGGAACACCTTCCGGGAGCTGCCGGAGGACCAGCTGCGGGCACGGATCGACGCCCTCGTCGCTGACGTTCCCGATCGGCGGCGGACGATCTTCAACTTCCACGCGCCGCCGTACGGCTCGAACCTGGACAACGCCCCGAAGCTCGATGCCGACATGAAGTACGTCTCAGGCGGCCAGGCCCTCATCCCGGTCGGGTCGCACGCGATCCGCGAGGCGATCCTCGAATACGGTCCGGTCCTCTCGCTCCACGGCCACATCCACGAGGGCCGCGGCGCGGTGAAGCTCGGCCGAACGCTCGCCGTGAACCCCGGCAGCTCCTACGAAGACGGCGTCCTCCAGGCCGCGATCGTCGACCTGGATTCGAAGAAAGGCGAGGTGAAGCGCTATCTGCTGATCAACGGCTGAGGCCTCGGACGGATCTGGGAGGAGGAAGGAAGGCTCGATGACCACAGCAGAGATGGCCAAGGCGCCCGCGCTGTTCCTGCGGAACGCGACGGGGCTCGTCAAGGGCTGGTCCGCCTTTGACGCGTTTGCCTACGCATTCATGTCGGTCAACCTGGTCGCGCTCGGCATGTTCTACAGCCTCGCGATCTTCGGCTACGTGCCCGACGGGTCGGCGATCGTGTCGATCTTGATCACCGCGGTCGGCATGACGTTCATGTCGATCGCCTATGCCGGCCTCATCGCGGCGATGCCGCGCGCGGGCGGCGACTACGTCTGGCAGACGCGTGTCTTCGACGGCATCCCCGGCGCGGTCGTGGGCGGCGCGTTCGGCGCGGTTGCCCTGTTCCTCGTCGGGACCGCATTCGGGCTGGACACCACCGTCACCTACGTGGCGATGGCGCTCGGCGAGGTTGCCGGGGCCGCCCTCGGCCTGTGGCGTGGTGGCATCGGCTTCGTCCTGTCGGCGACGGGCTGGTGGTTCATCCTCGCCCTCTGGGCGCCGATCTACGCGTTCATCTTCAACATCGAGTTCGTGCAGCCGCTCGCCGGTGTCCTCGGCTGGACCGCTGGCGTCGATTTCTTCGCGTCCCACGACGGCGGCTTCGCGGTCTCGATCTTCACGATCGTCGTGACGTCCGGCCTCGTGGCCCTCGGGATGGCCGGCTACGCGCGCATCCAGCGCTGGTGTCTCTACATCGGCCTCATCGCCCTCGCCGTGATGTTCATCCTCATGGCAATCTCGAGCGTCGACTCGTTCATCGCGGCGTACAACCGCGAAGGCCAGGCGCTCTTCGGGGTCTCGAACGCCTACCAGGCGACGATCGACCAGGGCACGGCCCAGGAGGTCGCCGGCGGCGACATCAACAACTTCACGTTCGCCGGTCCGACCTTCGCCCTCGTGCCGTTCATGCTGTTCTTCCTGCTGTACCCGAACTGGGGTTCGACGCTCTACGGCGAGGTTCGCGGCGCAGCCGACTTCCGGAAGGTCCTCACCGGATTCCTCGGTGGCCTGTGGGTCACCGCGGGGCTGGCCGTCGTGTTCGTCCTCCTCGCCGCGAAGACGTTCGGCTGGACGTTCTTCAACGCCTCGAACGCGACGTACGTGAACTACGCCTACGGCTACGTCGACCAGGCCCCGGTCATCCCGATCTGGGGCTTCCCGGGCCTGCTCGCCTCGTACCTGATCGACTCCCACGTCGTCCAGGCGATCATCGTGATCGCCTTCGGCGCGTGGTGGCTCGGCTGGACCGGGACGCTGTTCCTGTCCTCGACCCGGATGATCTTCGCCGCGGCCTTCGACCGCGTCCTGCCGGAGTGGGCGGCGCGCGTGTCCGACCGTGGCGTGCCGTGGGGCGCGCTGGCCCTGATCATGATCCCGTCGGTGGTGCTCAGCTGGCTGTACGCCTACCAGGCGGACACGTTCTACCCGTTGACTCTCGACGCAACCCTCGTGATCGCGGTCACGTTCCTGGGGAGCTCGATCGCGGCGACGATCCTGCCGTACTGGAAGCCGGACATCTACAACGCGTCGCCGGTGGCCAGATACAAGATCGTCGGCCTGCCGGTGATCTCGGTGGCGGGCCTCCTGTCGAGCCTCTTCCTGGGCTGGGTGCTGTATCTCTGGCTGAGCGATCCGCTGTATGGGATCGGCGTCACCAACGTCGACTCGATCAAGTTCCTCGGCGTCCTCTACGGCGCAGCCGCCGTGCTGTACGTCGTGGCGCGCCTCTGGCGGCGCTCGCAGGGCGTCGACCTCGACGCGATCCACGCGGAGATTCCCGCGGAGTAACGGGCCAGCGGCCTCGCCGCCCGCCCGCACCGGCACGAAGGGCGCCCACCGGGCGCCCTTCTGCCTGCCCATCCGGTGCCCAAGGGGCGCCCGCCGGCGAGTTGCACGGCGATCTGGGCGCGGCGCAGACTTGGCGACCCGAGGAGGACGCCGCGTGGGGTTCGCGTGCCTCGGCCGGAGGAGGATCACTGGGAATGGCTGAGCTGCCCGCGCGGGCCAACGTCGTCGTCATCGGCGCCGGCATCGTCGGCAACTCGATGGCCTACCACTTGGCCAAGCAGGGCTGGCGCGACATCGTGCTCCTCGACAAGGGCACGCTGCCGAACCCCGGCGGGTCGACCGGCCACGCCTCGAACTTCATCTTCCTGACCGACCACTCGAAGGAGATGACGGCGTTCACGGTCGACAGCGCGAACCAGTACCGCGAGCTCGGGGTCTACCACGAGTGCGGCGGCATCGAGGTCGCGCGGACCCCGGAGCGGATGCAGGAGCTCACCCGCCGGATGAGCTCGTCGCGATCGTGGGGCATCGACGGGGTCCGGCTGCTGACGCCGCAGCAAGTCAAGGCGATGGTCCCGTTCATCGACGAGACCGTTATCCTCGGCGGCTTCTACACGCCGGGCGTGGGGATCGTCGACTCGCTCCAGGCCGGGACGCTCATGCGCCAAAAGGCCCAGGAGATGGGGGCCCTGACGGTTGCCGCCGGTGTCGAGGTCACCGGCATCGACGTCGTGGACGGTCAGGTCACGGGCGTCCGCACCGACAAGGGGGACATCGAGGCCACGACCGTCGTGATCGCTTGTGGCGTGTGGAGCCCGCGGATCGCGCGGATGGCCGGCGCATCGATCCCGCTGACCCCGGCCGTCCACCAGATGATCGACATCGGGCCGGTGCCGCAGTTCGAGCACACGACCAAGGAAGTCGGCTTCCCGATCGTCCGCGACATGGACACCAACATGTACGAGCGCCAGCACGGGACCGGCTTCGAGGTCGGCTCTTACGCGCACCGGCCGATCCTCATGGACGCCGACGACATCCCCTCGATCGAAGCGTCCGCCCTCTCGCCGACGATGCTGCCGTTCACGAAGGAGGACTTCGACCCCCAGCTCGAGGACGCCCTCGAGCTATTCCCCGAGATCGTGGGTGATGAGTCGGTCGGCGTGAAGCTCGCGATCAACGGGCTCCTGTCGCTGACGCCGGACGGCAACCCGATCATCGGCGAGACGCCCGAGGTCAAGGGGCTGTGGTCGGCCGCGGCGATCTGGATCAAGGAGGCGCCGGGCATCGCGAAATGCCTCGCCGAGTGGATGACCCACGGCACGCCCGAGATCGACCCCCACGGCTCGGACATCGCCCGCTTCTACGACCACCATCGGACCGCCCAGCAC
>JBKPRF010000077.1:0-5797 GCA_046734475.1 Chloroflexota bacterium | reverse complement strand
GGGCGCGGCCAAGCGCTGCCTAACCGTCGTGGGGCGTTGATTTGGCATGGGCGACCGAGATGCCGCCGCCGTGCGGGGGGTCACCGTGTGGGCGTCGCCGTGCCGGCGTCACCGCCCGGGCGTCCCCTTGGAGCGTCAGGCGGTGTCGAGAGCGCGGTCGATCGCGCGAAGGATGAACCTGGCGGCTTCGGCGCTCTTGCCGCCGAGCCGCTGGCCCTCGTCCTGCTCGAGCGCCGGGCCGAGATCCGCGAGGAACAGCATCAGCTCGGGCGTCCGCTGCAGGTGGCCGGCCTCGAACGCGACTTCGAGGCGGGCGATGGCGAGGCGGGCATTGTCGACGACGTGACCCTTGGCGCCGATCAACGCCCGAATCTCGCTTCGTGCCGCCTCGGCCTCGGGTCCAGGCGTGGTCACGAGGCGGCGGCCGGTTCCCGGGGCGAAGCGGCATCCGCCGGAGGAGTGGCCGACGGTGGCGTGGCTGCCGGGGCGCCAGTGCCGGCGCTCGAGCGCCGGCGCGCCGCGGGCCGGCGGCGGGCGTGCCATTCCGGTGCGAGGACGCTCATCGACAGCTCGTCCCACCAGCGGCCGTCGCGCCAGACGGCCTCGCGCGCCCGGCCTTCCGTGAGGAAGCCCACGCGCGCGTAGGCGCGGATCGCCCGCTCATTGAATTCGAACACCGACAACGCCACCCGGTGCAGGCCGAGCACGCCGAACGCGTGGTCGACCATGAGCTGCGTCGCCTCGGTCCCGTAGCCGTGGCCCCAGACGTCCTTCTCGCCGATCGTGATGTGGTACATCGCCGAGCCGTTCTCGCCGTCCATCTGGCTGAACGCGCAGGTCCCGACGAGCCGCTCCGTGCCGCGCTCGTGGATCGCCATCGTGAGCGACTCGGGGCCGAGCGCCCGGACCTGGAAGAAGCGGGTGACCTCGTCCTCCCGCATCGGTGTGTCCTGGTAGCGCGCGAGCCGGGCCACCTCGGGGTCGGAATACCACCGCCGGAAGGCGCCGATGTTGGCCGCGACGTGGCGTCGCAGGACGACCTTGTGACCCTCGATTCGATCGGGAAACCAGTGTCCGTCGGGTCCGGGGGCAGCCACGGAGGCACGGTATACCATCGCCGTCATGCGGCGCTGGAGCGAGCTCGCCGAGCGCGTCGCCGCCACGACCAGGACCTCCGAGAAGACCGGCCTGCTGGCCGACTATCTCCGGTCCCTGACCGAGGATGAGCTCCGAATCGCGGTCGTCTTCCTGACCGGGCGACCCTTCCCCGAAGCCGACCAGCGGGCCACCGGCATCGGCTGGGCCTCGATCCAGCAGGCGGTCGCCCAGGTGGTCCCGGCCGGCCCCGCCGACCTCGGTGCGGCATACGACCGGTTCTCGGACCTGTCGATGGCCATCGGCGACGTGCTCGAGCTCGCCGGCCATCGGCCCGACGAGGCGACCAGCCCCGCATTGGCCGAGGTCGCGACGACGTTCGAGTCGATCGAGGCGGCCTCCGGGGCCGCTCGCAAGGCGGGACTCCTTGCAACGCTCCTGGCGCGTGCCGACCCGAGGACCGCGCGAGGGATCATCCGGGTCCTCTCCGGCGAGCTCCGCATCGGGCTCCGCGAGGGCCTCGTCGAGGCGGCGATCGCGAAGGCCTTCGACCGTCCGCTGGACCTCGTGAAACGCGCCGGGATGCTGACCGGCGACATCGGCGAGACGGCGGTGCTCGCGCGGCGCGGCACGCTCGAGAGCGCTGCCCTGGCGCTCTTCCACCCGCTGAAGTTCATGCTCGCGTCGCCCGCCGAGGATGCGACGGAGATCCTCACCCGGCTCGGTCCGGTCGTGTGGGTCGAGGACAAGTACGACGGGATCCGCTGCCAGCTCCATCGCGAGGGCGACGAGGTCCGGCTGTACTCGCGCGACCTCCACGACATCTCGAACCAGTTTCCCGAGGTGGTCGCCGCGGCCGGCTCGCTCCGATGGAACGGCATCCTCGACGGCGAGATCCTCGCCTGGCGCGACGGCGTGGTCCTGCCGTTCATCGCCCTCCAGGCGCGGCTCGGCCGGAAGGACCCGTCGCCCGAGGTCCTCGCCGAGGTGCCGGTGATCTACGTCGCGTTCGACCTGCTTGGGCTCTCGGACCCGGCCGCGGACGAGTCACGCAACGGCAGCCGCGAGCCCGACACGGTCGCGCCGCTGCTGGAGGTTCCGCTCGAGGAGCGACGCCGCCGGCTCGAGGCCCTCCAGCTGCCACTGGCGCACGATGGCGGCGGGTTCGCCCTCGCCCACCTCTCGACCGCCGACTCGACCGATGCCCTCGAGGCCGCCTTCACCGAGGCGCGCGCCCGCCGCAACGAGGGGCTGATGGTCAAGGACCCGAAGAGCATCTACTCGCCGGGCCGGCGAGGCTACGGCTGGCTGAAGATGAAGAAGGCGCTCGCGACGATCGACTGCGTCGTCGTCGGGGTCGAGGTCGGTCACGGCAAGCGTCACGGCGTGCTCTCCGATTACACGTTCGCGGTCCGTGATGAGGCGAATGACCGGCTCGTCACGATCGGCAAGGCCTACTCGGGCTTGACCGACGCCGAAATCGCGACGATGTCCCGCTGGTTCGAGGAGCACACGATCAGCCAGCACGGCCGGTACCGCGTCGTCGAGCCGATGGTGGTCGTCGAGGTGGCGTTCGACGTCATCCTCCGCTCGAACCGTCACAAGTCGGGCTTCGCCCTGCGGTTCCCCCGGATCGCGCACCTGCGACTCGACAAGCCCGCCGCGGAGGCCGACACCCTCGAGACCGTGACCCGGCTGTACGAGGGCCTGCAGGCGGGCGCCGAGCACCTCGTCACCGCCGGGGCTCGGAAGGCTCCCGCCGCGACCGCGTAGGCCGGTGCATCGGGGCACCGTGTCGCCAATCTGACAGGGCGGTTTCAAGGCGCGCGGGGCTACTGTCAGTACCCGAATGCGCATCCCGTTCGCCGCCTACGCCGCCGACTGCACCGTGGCCGCCGAGATCTCGCTCGATGCCGATCGCCTGTCGGATCTGCTCTCGGCGTCGGAGGCGGTCGACGTCGAGGCCGCGCAGCTCCGGGCCCTCGACGACGGCCGCGTCGTCGACGTCGGGTCCGCGAACCTCCTGCTCGACGACCTCTGCCTCGTCACGGCGGCCGGGCCGCGCGGACGCGTCGACCGGCGCGTCTGGACCCGCCAGCTGCCGGCGAGGGCGCGGGTCGGGCCATACGAGATCCTCGGCTACATCCACGGTGCCCCGACAATCGACCCGTTCGCGACCATCGAGCGGCGCGCGATCGTGGCGCTCACCTCGTCGGTCGTCGCCTACCAGCGCGCCGGCGAGGACATTCGCGACGAGGTCGAGGTCGTGCTGGTGAACCGCCGCAAGATCGACCTGCTCGAGCCGATCAGCCCCACCGAGATGGAAACGCCGGCGGGGCCCGCGCCAGCCCTCTCACCGGCCCCCGGCACGAAGGACCTGACCGGCGACCTGTTCGCCTGAACCGAGGACCGGCTAGCTCGACTCCCGGCCCACCTCGGTGAGCATCTCCCACGAGATGTCAGCCGCCCCGAGCAGGAGCACGAGGACGACGACAACCAGGTTGGAGATGACGGCCGCCTGACCGCCGCTGTCCCAGATTCGCCACGCGGTGAAGAGGAGCAGCACGTCGGCGACTGCCGTCCAGCCGATCCTCCGAAGCGTCGCCCGCCACGTCGAGCCGCGATGGACCGCGGACATGCTCCCGCGCAGCGTCGCCGCGTTCCGCACCACGCGGAACAGACCCACGGCCGCGACCGCCGCCAGTCCGAGTGCGACGTCCGTGGGTGCCCGGTCCGGCACCAGCATCAGCAACGCGATCACGAGCACGAAGACGAGGTTCGCGAACGCCTGGCCGGCCCGGGCCCGGAGATCGACGCGCTCAGCGGCCGAGATCGTCGTCAAGTTGATCGAGACACCGACGAACAGGAGTCCGAGGAGCGCCGCGGTAGCGCCCGCCGAGGCGAGGAAGAAGTCGTGCCAGGGAGCGAGGACCGCGCCGTATGCGTCCGGTGTCACGGCGCGCGGTCTAGCGCTCGACCGGGAGGTCGAGGCGGTCGCCCCACTCGGCCCAGCCGCCGTCGTAGACGGCGACATCGTCGTGGCCGAGCAGGGCCAGCACGAACGCGAGACGGGCGGCGCCGACGCCCGAGCCGTCGTAGCAGACGAGGCGGCGGCCGCGAGCCACGTTCGCCCGTGTGAGCAGGTGCCTGAGCTCCTCCGGATTCCGGAGCCGCTGTGATCCGGGCTGGTGGGTCGCACCCACCGGCACGTTCACTGCGCCGGGGATGTGGCCGAGTCGCCGGGCGTTGCCCTCGTGGCCCCTGTACTCGGGCACGGCGCGAGCGTCGATGATCTGGGCCTCGGCAGACCCGAGCAGGGCCCGGACGTCGGGCGTCGTCAGGCGCAGGCGGGGATTGAGCCGCGGCGTGAACGAGGCCTCGGCATGCGGCAGATCCGCGGTGGAGACGGGCTTGCCCTCGGCCACCCAGGCGCCGAATCCACCATCGAGGATGCGGGCCGATTCGAAGCCGTAGACCCGCAGGCTCCACCAGACGCGCGAGGCGTACAGCCCGATCGTGTCGTCGTACACGACGACGGTGGTGCCGTCGCCGACGCCCGCTCGCGACATCGCGGTCGCGATCTGGTCGGGCCCGGCAACCCGCAGCGACGGGCCGTCATCATCGCCGGGCGTCTCGCTGAGCTCCGCGCGCCAATCGACATGCACCGCCCCGGGGATGTGCCCGTCGGCGAACGCCTGGTGGCCGGTCCCGTCGGGCCGCCATCGGACGTCGAGCACGCGGACCTCGCCGCGGTTCATGCCGGCGGCGACCCAATCGGTCGAGGCCAGCAGCTCGGGTCGGGCGAAGCCGGCCGTCGGACCCCGGTAGCCAGTCACGGGCGTGCGATTCCGCCGGTGGTCCTGCCGGGGGAAGCCTGCATCGCCGGATATTCTACCGACGTGGTTTCGCCCTTCATGCCGGACGCGGAGAAGCTCGCGGCCGTCCGGGCGGCCCTGCCGTCGCTGGCGTCCGGGATCCAGCTCAACACGGGGTCGTGTGGGCCGATGCCGGTCGACGCGGTGGCGGCGATGGCCCAGCTCGTCGACTACGAGCGCGACATCGGGCGTGCCGACGTCGCGTACTACGAGGAGCTGCTCGTCCGGATCGACGAAGCGCGCGCCGCGGTGGCCGCCGTGCTCGGTGGCGACCTCGACGAGATCGCCCTCACCCACGCGACGAGCGACGGCATGAACCTCGGCAGCTGGGCGGTCGAGTGGGATCGCGGCGCCGTCGCGGTCACGACCACGCACGAGCATGCGGGCGGGCTCGGGCCGCTGTACGCGCTGCGGGACCGGCTCGGGGTGGACCTCCGCTTCGCGGCCTTCGACGGGGACGCATCGGAGGCCGACGTCCTCGCGGCATTCGATGCGGCGATCGTGCCGGGCACGCGGCTCGTGTCCTTCTCGCATGTGCTGTGGACGACGGGGATGGTCCTGCCGGTCGAGGCCATCACGAGCCTCGCCCACGAGCGTGGCGCCGTGGTGATCGTCGACGGCGCCCAGGCGGCCGGGGCGATCCCCGTCCGGGTCGCGGACCTCGGCGTCGAGCTGTACTCGGTGCCGGCCCAGAAGTGGCTCCTCGGGCCGGAAGGCATGGGCGCGCTGTGGGTCCGGCGCGACTTCATCGAGCGCGCCAAGCCGACGTTCGGCGGCCACTTCGGGATGGCGTCATACGACTCGAAGGGCAGCCATGAGCCATTCCC
>JBKPRF010000076.1:0-2991 GCA_046734475.1 Chloroflexota bacterium | reverse complement strand
CGGGCAGGTGGACGATCTCCATCCGGTCGCGGAGGGCCGGCGGGATCGGGTCGAGCAGGTTGGCGGTGGCCACGAAGAGGACCTTGCTGAGGTCGAACGGCACCTCCAGGTAGTTGTCCTGGAACGTGTTGTTCTGCTCGGGATCGAGGACCTCGAGAAGGGCCGAGCTCGGGTCACCCCGGAAGTCCATGCCGATCTTGTCGACCTCGTCGAGCATGAACACCGGGTTGTTGGAACCCGCCGTCTTGATGCTCTGGATGATCCGGCCGGGCAGCGCGCCGATGTAGGTCCGGCGGTGGCCGCGGATCTCCGCCTCGTCGTGGATACCGCCGAGGCTCATCCGCACGAACTTGCGGTTCATCGCCTTGGCGATGCTCTTGCCGAGCGACGTCTTGCCGACGCCGGGGGGCCCGACGAAGGCGAGGATCGGGCTGCGGATATCGTCGGCGAGGGTGCGCACGGCGAGGTATTCGAGGATCCGCTCCTTGATCTTCTCGAGGCCGTAGTGGTCCTCGTCGAGGATCCGGGCGGCTTCCTTGATGTCGAGCTGGTCGTCGGTCGCGACGTTCCACGGAAGGCCGATCAGCCAGTCCACGTACGTGCGGATGACACCGACCTCGGGCGACGCCGAGGGGATCCGGCTCATCCGGTCGACTTCCTTGATCGCGCGGGTCTTGATCTCCTCCGGCATGCCGGCGGCCTCGACCTTCTCGCGCAGCTCGTTGATCTCGGCCTGCTGCGGGTCGTCCTCGCCGAGCTCGCGCTGGATGGCCTTGAGCTGCTCGCGCAGGATGTACTCGCGCTGGGTCTTGTCCATCTCGGACTTGACCTCGGACTGGATCCGGCCCTTGAGCTCGTGGACCTCGATCTGGTGGGACAGGAAGTTCGAGGCGAGCTTCAGGCGCTCGGCCACGTCGGCGGTCTCGAGGAGCTCCTGGCGCTGCTCGGTCGACATGTCCGGGCTGTAGGCCGTCATGTCGGCGAGGAGGCCCGGCTCGGTGATGTTGCGCGCGGCGACGGCGGCCTCGGGCGGGACCGGCGCGCCGGCCTGGACGTACTGCTCGATCTGGGCCTGGACCGAGCGCATCAGCGCCTGGACCTCGACCTCGTTCGTCGTGGCGTCCTTGAGATCCGAGACGCTCGCCCGGATGTACGGGTCGACCTGGCTGAAGCCGTGGATCTTGATCCGGTTCTGGCCCTGGATGATGGCGCGGACGGTCCCGTCCTGGAGCTGGACGACCTGGGCGATCTTGGCGAGGGTCCCGACGCCGTACAGCTCGCCGGCCTCGGTGATGTCCTCCTGATCGGCCTGGCGCTGGGTGACGAGCGCGATCAGGCTGCCGTTCTCGACGGCGGCGTTGACAGCCGCGACGCTCTTGTCGCGACCCACCTGCAGCGGGACGATCATCTCCGGGAAGATCACGGTCTCCCGGAGCGCCACGAGCGGCAGGTCCTGGGTGGTGGCCATCGGGTTCTCCTGTGGTTCGGTCATGCGGGGCTGGCTTCGGGTGCCGGCACAGTCGCCGGCTGGTCGGCTGGCGACTCGGCGGCCGGCTCGGCCGACGAGTCATGGCTGGCTTCGGTGTAGAGACGCTCGAGGATCCGGGTGCCGAGCCGCTCCTCGAGCTCGAACAGGACGCGGACCCCGGCGAGGTTGACGCCGAGGTTCTGCGTCAGATGACGAATCCACATGACCCGACGGACGTCGTTCTCGGAGTACAGGCGGATGTTGGTCGGCGTTCGCGCCGGACAGATGAACCCGGCCTCCTCGTAGATCCGCAGCGTCCGCGGATGCACGCTCACGATGCTCGCGGCGACGCTGATCACGTAGACGGGGCGGGCCGGGTCTCGATCTGGCCGGCGGAACGTCATCGGGCTGGGACCTCGCTCAGGCCTGGGTCGACTCGACCGGCTGGCCGTTCGCGGGCTGACTCTGCCCATCGGTCACGGGCGAGATCTTGATCTGGCGGGGCTTGACCTGCTCGGCCTTCGGGATGCGCAGCGTGAGCATGCCGTGCTCGAAGGTCGCGCTCGCCTTGTCCGGCTCGAGGCCCTGGGGCAACGTCATCGACCGGCTGAACGAGCCGCGCCGGATCTCCTGGAGCAGGTAGCTGCCCTCGTCGCTCGAGCGCTCGTCGGCGGTCTTGCCGCTGATCGTGAGCGTCCCATTCTCGACCGTGATCTCGACGTCATCCGGCTTGATGCCGGGCAGCGAGGCCTCGACGGTCAGGGCGTCGTTGTCGGTGGTGACGTCGAGCGGCAGGGCCGGCGAGGTCATGGAGCCGTTGGCCCAGCTGAACGGGCGGAAGTCGTCATCGAAGAGTCGGTCCATCGCCTGGCGGAGCGTGAGCACGTCGCCGAAGCGAGATGGACGGCGAACGATCGTCATCTCGCATACCTCCAAAGAGCTGCTTGCCGCGCACGAGGCGCGGGTCCCGGTACCTCCCGGGCGATAACGAATGCTAGAAAGTTGACAATGGTGTTGTCAAGAGTTGCGGGCGTGATGATTTCGCAACCGAGCGTCGGACGGCGCCGCGGCACGCGCCTGTGACGGGCCGGTCGGCTCCGTGCTATCCGTCCGCGACCCGAGAGCGGCGACGATGGGCGGGCCCCAGACCGTAGAAACGAGGTGCTTCGTGAGCGGACCTGTCGTCGTCAACAACCCGGGAGACGGCAACAACAGCACGGTGGCGATCGTGATCGTCGTGCTGATCATCGTCGTCATCCTGCTGTGGTGGTTCCTGCTCGGACCCGGCGCCGGCTCGTCCGGCACGCCGAGCGTGACCGTGCCGCCGCTGCCTGGCGGGAGCTGATCGGGCGCGGTGGCTGATCGTCGGCCGACCGCCGACACGCGCTGAAGACGTCGCCCGCGGGCCGCGAGGGTCCGCGGGCGGCTCGCGTCCGGGCGCTATTCCTCCGGCACCGCCCCGATGAGCTGATCGCGGAGGCGCGGCTCGCACTCCGCCCGGCCGATCGCGATGACCTTGTCGC
>JBKPRF010000075.1:0-4899 GCA_046734475.1 Chloroflexota bacterium | reverse complement strand
GACCGCGTCGAGCCAGCCCAGCCAGCCCTGGGCCTCGAGGTAGCGATCGATCGTCGTGGCCAGGGGCCAGTTCGACAGGACCGCGAGCCGGAAGCCGCGCGCCCGAACCCGCTGCAGGTGGGAGGCGGCGTCCGGCAGGGGCTCCATCGTCGCCACGAAGGCCGAGCTGTAGGCCTCGACGGCGGTCTCGATCTCCGACGGCTCGACGAGCTCGGACGCCGCGGCGTCGTCCCACCGCGTCTGGGCCCCCGGAGGCGTCAGGCCCCGCAACCTCGCAAGGACACGGACGACACGCTGGCCGAGATCGACCTCGCGCCCGAGCGGGACCTCCTCGCGGAACTGGCGGTCACGTTCCTCGCCCCAGACCGCCAGGTACGACGCCGGGTCGCCGATGATCCCGGCTCGCGCAAGCGCCGCCGCGGTCGCGGCGGCCACGGCCCGCGAGGATGCCCGGTCGACCCGAACGAGGGTGTTCCCGAAGTCGTACGTGACGACGTCGACCTGCAGCGGCGCGCGGCTCGTCACGGGCCCGATCTACCGGGCGGCGCTCGACGGGCAGATGTCCCGGAACGGGCAGTACGTGCAGGTCATCGTGTCCGGCGTCGCCGTGTAGTCGCGGGCCCGGATGCCCGCGGCAACGGTGGCGATCGTGGCTCGCGCCTTCGCCAGCCGCGCCGGGTCGACGTCCGCCCGTCCGACAAGGCCCGTGTCGAGGAAGTGGAGCTGGACCGCGTCGGGCAGCCGTCCGGTCATCGCCTCATAGGCCATCGCATAGATCTGGAGCTGCAGCGAATCGCGGGCTCGCTGCCTGGCCCGCGCCGGATCACGGACGTCACCCGACTTGTAGTCGGTGATCGTCACCTGCTCGCGCCCGAGCAGCTCGAGGGTCGGCTCGACGACGTCGGCGCGAGCCATCACTGCCCGCGCGAGGTCCGCCGCGGCCGTCGCGTCCGAGGCGCCATCGGGGCCCATCGGGACGATGTCGACCCGGTCGAACCGCCCGCGGACGCGATCGCCACCGAGCGCGAACGCGAACTCCCGCTCGACCCAGGCAGGGATGACGGCGCCCGGCTCGAGCTGGGCAAGGCGGAACCGCCTGAGCGCGTCCCGGCCGGCCTCGAGCCTCGCCGTCTCGTGCTCGCGCGAGACGAAGCCCTCGCTCGACCATGCCTTGTCGAACGCGGCGAGGAGCTCGGCCTCCGACATGACGTGCCCGCGGGCGTGGGCCCGATGGAACTCCTGGACCGCCTGGTGAAGCGCCGCGCCGTAGATCATCGCGTGGTGGGGCGGCGTCGGGACGCGGAGGACCTGCGCGTACTTGTACCGGAGCGGGCACGACAGGTAGTCGTCGATGGCCGAGTGGCTCAGCGTCAACGGGCCCTCGATCGGCACCCGCTCGGGATCGGCGGACGCGGGCGGCGGTTCGAGCGCCGCCAGCCGGTCGGCGGGTCGGGCGACCGCCAGGCGACCGGCGCCGGTCTCGGACGGGAGCTCGAGCGCCTCGAGCACGAACGGCGAGATGCGACGCGCGCGGCCGCCTGGCCCTTCGGCCGCGTGGCTGAGCAGGAGCTCGTCCCTGGCCCGCGTCATCGCCACGTAGAACAGCCGCCGCTCCTCCTGGAGGTGGCCGTCGCCCTCGGGCAGGACCTCGTCGACGAGCTCGACCGGCAGGCCGAGCGTCTCGCGCCGGCCGCGGGCCGGGAACCGGTCCGCGGCGAGGCCCGGCACGAATACGACCGGGAACTCGAGGCCCTTCGCCTTGTGGACCGTCATGACGGACACGGCGTCGACATCCGGATCCGGGTCGGCGGTCGGCGGATCGTCGCCCGCCTCGATCAGGGTCGCGAGGTGACGGGCCAGGAACACCGCCCGATCGTCGGCGAGCAGCGCCGACTGGGCCCGGACGATCTCGAAGAACCGGGCGATGTTGGCGAGGACCTCGTCGCCCGAGACCGACGTCGAGCCGGCCAGCGAGCTGAGCCAGCCGGTGTCCCGAAGGAACGCGTACAGCACTTCGCCGGCAGGCCGGCGGTGGGCGAGGTCGCGGTAGCGGCGCAGGTCTGCCGTGACGCGCCGCAACGCGACGCGACCGGGATCCGTGAGCCGCAGCTCCCCGGGTCGCACCTCGCAGTCCTCGAGAACCTCGAACGCGCTGCGGTGCTGCCGCCGCGCCGCGGCCATGACCGCGGCCAGATCCTCGCCCGGCACGTCGTACCGCTCGGATGCCGCGATGGCGTACACGTCGACGCTCGATCGCGGGTCGGCAACGGCGCGCAGCAGCGCGAGGAGCAGCCGGACCTCGGGCCGCGCGTACAGGCCTGATGTGCCCGAGAACCGCCACGGCAGTCCCGCCGTGTTGAGCGATCGCAGGATCGGGTCGGCGTCGGCGTTCGCTCGCACGAGGACGGCGTGGTCGCGCGGCCGAGCGCCGGCGTCGACGCGTCGCCGGATCTCGGCGGCGATCCAGTCGGCCTCCTCGGCCGTCGTGCCGAAGCCGACGTGGCGGACGGGCGGCTCTGCTGCTGCGGAACGCTCGGGGACGAGCCGCTTCGAGATCCCGACGCGGACCTCCAGCCGGTCCGGATCGTTATGGCGGATCAGGCGATGGGCGCGATCCAGGATCGGCGCGAGCGAGCGGTAGTTGCGCCGCAGCACGACCGTGCGCGCGCCCCGGTAGCGATCGCGGAACTCCAGGATGTTGCTGATCGCCGCGCCCCGGAAGCGGTAGATCGACTGGTCGTCATCGCCCACGACCGTCACGTTCCGATGACGCTCGGCGAGCAGGGCGACGAGCTCGGACTGGGCCCGATTCGTGTCCTGGAATTCGTCGACCAGGACGTAGCGGTAGCGGTCCTGGATCGTTCGCCGCGCGGCCGGCGATTCCCGCAGCAGCCGCAGGGCCAGCGCCACCTGATCGCCGAAGTCGATCGCACCATGGGCCGCCAGCAGATCTGTGTAGCGGCCGTAGGCGTTGGCCAGCTCGCGCTGCCGGCGAGCGGTCTCCGCGAGGGCGGCCGCCCGCTCGCGATCCTCGTCGCCGACATCGTTGCCGGCCGCGATCTCGGCTGCCGCGCCGGCGGCCTCGACGGCCAGGCGATCCGCGTACTCGCGGTAGCGCGCCGGCGACACGTCCTCGTCGCGGCAGCGCGCGAACAGCGCCGCAAGGGCGCCGAGGAATCGGTCGGGGTCCCCCAGCGGGCGGTATTCGTCGAGCTCGAGCTCGAAGAGCCGCTCGCGCAGGAACACCACGACCTCCGGCCGCGAGAGGACCCGCAGGTCGGGCGACCGTCCGAGCTCGAACGCGAATTCCCGGATGAGCCGATCGCCGAAGGCGTGGAACGTCGAGATCGCGGTGTCCGCGTAGCCGTAGGGCACGAGCTGGTCGACGCGCAGCTGCATCTCCTCGGCGGCCTTGTCCGTGAAGGTCAGCCCCAGGATCTCGGACGGCTTGGCCCGCTTCGTGGCAATGAGCCAGGCGATCCGCCGGGTGATGACCTGGGTCTTGCCGGTGCCCGCGCCCGCGACGACGAGGAGCGGCCCATCACCGTGCGTCACAGCGCGGCGCTGGTCCGGGTTCAACCCACCGAGCAGCTCGGCGAGGCCGTCGCCAGCACCCACGTCCGCCGCAACGGGCTGCACGTCGAAGCCGTGCCAGACGGGGATCTGCTCGAGTGGCCGGATCCTCCGGCTCGTTCGCGTTCGATTCAAGGGGGCCATGGCGCCATCCTGGGCGCCGGTCGTGACAGCTCTGCTGGCACCCGGCTCAGCGGCCCGGGGCGGTCGCTGGCCGAGCCAGCGCCTGGCGAAGCGCCTGGGACTCCTCGTCGGACAATGTCACGTCCGACTTCCCGGCAGTGACTCCCTTGGCGTAGACCCGCGTCCCGGCGCGGGCGTGCAGCGCGTTCACGACGAAGCCGTCACCCGCCGCGTCCAGGACCGCGAGCGCGAAGCTCTGATTGCCACCGGTGTCGTCGAACGGGTTGTAGCGGACGAGGCCGACCCGGCCGAGCGACTGGCGGACGTCGCGCTCGAGGGTCGAGGTCCGGGCAGCGACGTCGTCGACGTCACGGGCCACCCGGCGAACGCGCTCGAGGTGCTGGCCGAGGACCGCCTCGAGGCTGCCCTCGTCGGCACCGCGGGTCAGCTGATCGAGGCGATGCGCGAGGCGCCGCTGCCGGACGACCAGGACGACGAGCAGGAGGGTGACGGCGAGGAAGCCGATCGCCGGCAACCACAGGAGCAGGCTCGACGGGTCCGACAACAGCTGGCCGAAATCGATCGCTGGGCCTCCTCTACTCCGGCCCGAGTCTAGCGGGCGGGAGCCCGGTGGTATCCTTCGCGACCCGCCCAGGAGACAGCAGCCCGGCATGGCCAAGCGCACCCGCTACGCGAGCCGCTCCAGCACCAGACGGCCGGCCGCGAACCGGCTCGTCCGGCGCGACCCGCCCAAGGCCAAGTCGGTGTTCGTGGAGCCGGCCGCGGCACCCGAGGTGCTCGAGCCCGACCTCGGCGTCGACGACGAGACGGGCGCGCCGCTGAGCGCCCGTGGCAGCGGCCTGAGCCAGGCCGAGATCGACCGGGCGGCGGAGCTCGAGGGCGAGCTCGCGGCCCAGGAGCGGGCAATCGTCGCCGCGACGCGCAAGCGCGCCGAGGAGGTTCCCGGGCAGCGCGCCCATGCCGAGGTCAACGCCCCTCTCGCGGTTCGGGCCTCGAAGGAGTACGCCTACGTCGCCCGCGACGTCCGTCGCATCGCCCTGACCGGCGGCCTGATGATCGCGATCCTCGCCGTGATCGACGTCCTCGTGAACGTGCTGGGGATCGTCAAGCTCTAAATGGGCGAGCTCCTCGGGATCGCGCGATTCCGGTTTGTGGAGGGCCGGCGCGAGGAGTACCTGCGGT
>JBKPRF010000074.1:0-9235 GCA_046734475.1 Chloroflexota bacterium | reverse complement strand
GCCCTACGACGTCCTGGCGAAGATCAGCAGCCGGATCGTCAACGAGGTGCCAGGGGTCAACAGAGTTGTCTACGACATCTCGTCCAAGCCACCCGCCACGATCGAGTGGGAGTGAGCGCGCGCACCGGATGCGCTCGAAATGCATGGGCGGCCGCAGGACGTGCGCGGTAGAGTGGCGCCGATGACCGACCCGTGGGGTGAGCCCGAGCGCACGGCTCCAACGGCCCAGTGCCCGTGGTGCTCGGCTGACGTCAGCGACGATCCCGTGAACTGCCCCTCCTGCGGCGCGGCGCTCCGGGAAGAGGCCAGCGCCGAGATCCCGGGGGTGACGCAGCTCGACCCGGCCTCGACTGTCGCCGGACCCGCGCCCCGGAGCCGGGGCTTCCTTGGCTGGATCTCCGGCGAGTACGAGCCCGAGGAGGGCGCCGCCGAGCGCGCGAGCGTCTCGCCCCCGTCCGAGGAGGTCCGGGCCGAGATGGCCCGCCTCGAGATGGAGGCGATCCAGGCCGAGATCGACGCCGCGGCCGCAGAGGAGGCGGCAGAGCGCGAAGCCATCGCCAACAGCACGGAGCCCACGGCCGCGGAGCCGCCGCCCGCGGAGCCCCCGGCCGCCTGACCACGCCGCCGCCGCAGCGCCTGCCGGCGCCCGGCCCGTCATTCCTGAAGCCCCTCGAGCTCCGGCGCGGCGACGCGCTCCGTGAGCTCGGGCTCGCCCGTCCGGCCGCAGCCGACGACTGGTGGACGACGATCCTGTGGGTCGCCGAAGGCGGCGAGATCGTCGACTTCGTGGACCTCGCTCCGGCCGCCGGACCGCCCCCCGACCCGCCCCTCGCCCGCCTCGGGCCGTCGCTTGCCGGCGGGCTGTCGGGGCTCGTGCTCGAGGCCGACGGCCGGGTCCAGCTGCGGCTCGGCCACGTGATCCCCGCCGCGGATCCGGAGCGGCCGTGGCGCAGCCCGGCCCTCGTCCGGCTGGCGCTCCGCTGGGAGCCGGCGCGGGCCGTCGTCATGACCGAGGCCGAGCGCGCCGGGGAGGCGCTCGCGGCCTTCCGGCGGGGCGTCGAGGCGCTGGCCCGGCCGTGAGGCGGCCCCGGTGCCCCGAGCCGGCACTGAGGCCCCGAGCCCTAGACTCACGCTCGTGCCGGACATCTTCGACGAGTTCCTCGACGAGCTGAAGCGGCGCCAGGCTGGCCAGCGGCCGGGCGCATCGGGCGGCGACGAGCCGAACGAGCCCGACGAGCCCGAAGAGCCGGATGGCCGCGACGAGCGGGAGCCGCCGCGGCGGTCAGGTGGCGGCGGCCCACCACGCCCGCGCGTGATCCGCACTCGCCGCGAACGGCGTCGCTGGCCCCTCATCATCGCGACGGCCGGCCTCGTGCTGCTGCTGTTCCTGTCGATCGGCGTCGGGTTCTGGACCGACGTGCTGTGGTACCGCAGCGTCGGGTTCGAATCGGTCCTCTGGACTCGCGTCTGGGCGGGCGCGGGGCTGTTCATCCTCGGCACCGTCCTCGCGCTCGTCGCGATCCTCGGCAACGTGATGCTGGCGCGGCGGCTCGCGCCCCCGGCCGAGCCCGGCGGCGGTGGCGGCTTGGCCGAGGTCATCGACCGCATGAACCGGGCCGCGGCGGGCCGCCGCGGCTGGGACCCCGGCCCGCGACCGGTCACGGTCGATCGTGACGCGTTCCCGGACCTCACGCCGGCCGGGACCCTGGCGATCGTGGGGGTCACGATCCTCGTCGCCCTCGCCGCCGGCGGCGCCCTCGCGACGCAGTGGGAAACCGTGCTCCTGTGGGTCCACCGCGTGCCGTTCGCGGCGAGCGGGGCGGAGGTCACGGACCCGATCTTCGGCAAGGACGTGTCGTGGTTCATGTTCGAGCTGCCGTTCCTCCGGCTCGTGCAGTCGACGTTCAACACGCTTGTCATCGCGAGCCTCATCGCGGCCGGCGCCCGATATCTGATGGGCCTCGCCTCGAGCGGCATTCGCATCCCGACCCAGGTCCGCGTCCATCTCGCCATCCTGGCCGGCCTGTACCTGCTGTCGGTCGCGTTCGGCTACCAGCTCGACAAGTTCGAGCTCGTCTACTCGAACCGGATGCCGCTCGGGACGCTCGGCGTCAGCTACACCGACGCGCACGCCCAGTTCCCCGCGTACGACCTCCTGACGGTCCTGTCGGCGCTCGCCGCGGCGTTCCTCGTCGGCGCGGCCTTCACGCGTTGGACCTGGCCGCTCGGGGTCACGGTCGCAACGTGGTTCCTCGCCTCGATTCTCGTCGGGCGCGTCTATCCCGAGATCGTCCAGCGCTTCTCGGTCCAGCCGAATCCACTCGTGCAGGAGGGCCAGTACCTCTCGAACAACATCGCGATGACGCGACTCGCGTTCGGGCTCGGGGGCTGGTCCGAGCGGCCGTACACCGGCGACGCCCCGCTCGACCGGGCCCAGATCGCGGCCGACGCCGCGACATTCCAGAACGCCCGCCTGTGGGACTACCGACCGCTGGGCGACACGCTCAACCAGCTCCAGACGATCCGCCGCTACTACGACTTCGTCGACGTCGACACCGACCGCTACATCATCGACGGCGACCTGCGCCAGGTGATGCTCTCGGCCCGCGAGCTCAACCTCGCCGGCAACGACCAGGCCACGGGCTGGCTGAACCAGCGGATCATCTACACCCACGGCATCGGCGCCGCGATGGTCCCGGTCAACGAGGTCACGGCCGAAGGCCAGCCGGTGCTGTTCATCAAGAACGTGCCGCCGGTCTCCTCGAATGGCGCGCCCGCGATCGACGAGCCGCGGGTCTACTTCGGCGAGAAGGACAACGGCTACGTGATCGTGCGGGCCCAGCAGCCCGAGTTCGACTACCCGCAGGGCGCCGCGACGGGCGGCACGGACGTGAACGTCACGACCCGCTGGGCCGGCACGACCGGGATTCCCCTCGACTCGACGCTGAATCGGCTGCTCTTCGCGCTGCGGTTCGGCGACCTCGACCTGCTCATCAGCAACCAGATCACGGCCGACAGCGAGGTCCTGATGCACCGGACGCTCGACGACCGGCTCGACCTCCTGGCACCGTTCCTCAAGTACGACAAGGACCCGTACCTCGTCGTCGGCGGCGATGGCAGGCTCGTCTACATCCAGGACGCCTATACGACGACCGACCGCTTCCCGAACGCCCAGGATTTCGACCCGTCGACGTTCGACGCGACCGGCCTGGGCCGGGCCCCGTTCGACTACATCCGGAACAGCGTGAAGATCGTCATGAACGCGTACGACGGCTCGATGCACTTCTACGTGGCCGATCCGACCGACCCGATCATCCGCGACTACGCCGCGATCTTCCCGCAGCTGTTCTCGCCGATGAGCGAGCTGCCTCCGGACCTCGCCCCCCACCTCCGATACCCCGAGGAACTGTTCAACGTCCAGGCCCGGCTGTACGGGACGTACCACGTCACGGACCCCGGAACGTTCTACTCGACGAACGACCAATGGACGATCCCGGGCGGCAGCACGAGCACCCAGACGCTGCCATCCGAGGCGTACTACGTCGTCATGCGGATCCCCGGCGAGGACCAGGCGGAGTTCTTGCTGCTCCAGCCGATGGTGCCCGCGAGCCGGGTGAACATGATCGCCTGGCTGGCCGTCCGGAACGACGCCCCGAACTACGGCAAGGTCGAGGTCTTCCGGTTCCCGGCCGACACGACCGTGCTCGGCCCCACCCAGATCGAGGCCCGGATCGACCAGGACCCGACGATCAGCGCCCAGTTCTCGCTGTGGGACCAGGCCGGCAGCAAGGTCGTCCGGGGCAACCTCATCGTCGTCCCGGTCGGCGATTCGCTGATCTACCTCCAGCCGGTGTACCTGCAATCGACCGCGTCGAAGTTTCCGGAGTTCCAGCGGATCATCGTGGCCTCGCCGTCGACGGTCGTCTGGGGCCGGACGCTCAGCGAGGCCCTGAACCTGCTGCTCGCCGGCGGTGGCCCACCGGGACCGGGCCCGAGCCCCGGCGGCACGCCGGGGCCCAGCGCCGGACCGACGCCGGCGCCCTCCGTAGCGCCCGGACTGCCATCCGACGTTCCCGGCCTCATCGCCTACGCCAACGAGCATTTCGAGCTGGCCCAGCAGGCCCTCCGCGACGGTGACTTCGCGCGCTACGGCGCGGAGATCGAGCTGGTCAAGCAGGCCCTCGCACGCCTCGATCAGGTCGCCGGGCCGACGCCGAGCCCCTGAGCCCATGGCCGGCCGCGGGTCGCTCGTCGCGGCCCTGCTCGCGACCCTCGCTCATCCGCGCTGGTGGCTGCTGGCATTGGCGGGCTTCCTGGTCCGCGGCGGACTCATCGTCCTGATCGCTCCGATCATCGTCCCGCCGACGGTCGCCGGGATCGCCGCGATGCTCTCGCCCGCGATCGTCGTGCTGGCTTCGGGCGGGGGCCTGCCGATCGCGCCATTGGCCCTCGTCGCCGGGGTGATCTTCGGGTGGCTGGTGGTGGCCGGCTGGCTCGGCGCGTGGTTCGACGCAGTGCTCGTCAGCGAGGTCCTGACGGACGAGGACCTCGGCCTCGGAAGTCGCGGCGTGTATCCCGACGGGGGGCGGTTGCCGGCCGGCCTCGGCACGGCGCGGCTCGGTCCACATGTCGTCACTGCCGTCGTGTTCGCCCTCGCCTCGGTCGTGCTCATCGGCGTGGCCTACCGCGAGGCGACCTCGCCCGGTGCCCCGACGGTGCCGTTCGCGATCCGGGTCATCGGCGAGGCGCTCGGCCCGGTGATCATCCTGCTCGCCACGTGGCTCCTGGCCGAGGCGGCCGGCGGGCTTGCGCTCCGGGAGCTGCTCCTGGCCTCCGGCCCTGGGAACCCGCCGCGGGTTGGCCGGGCGATCGGGCTCGGCAGCCTGGCCGCGTTCCGCTGGCGATCGCTGGTGACCCTGGCGACGACGACCCTCGTGACCCTGATGGTGGCGGGCCTCGGCGCGCTCGCGGCGGCGAGGGCCTGGTCGCAGCTCCGGCTGTTCCTGACCGACGGCGTGGACGTGTCGGTCCTTGCCGTCGGGCTGTTCGTCTTCATCGCCGTCGTGCTCGGCTGGCTGGCGCTGCTGGCGCTGGCGCTGGCCTGGCGCGCCACGGTCTGGACGATGCGCTCGGGATCCGTCACGCCCACGTCGTTCGAGGCGTCGGAAGCGTCACGCTGACGCACGAGAGGCCCCTGCTACACTCGCGCGGCTTTCAAACAGGGAGGGCCCGACCCCCGCATGGACCAGATCTTCACCGCGATCGGGGATGCGATCGGGTCGATCTTCGACAACCCAGTCATCCAGCTCGGATTCAAGCTGCTCGCGATCTACTGGGTGATCCTCTGGATCGCGGCCGCGTACTGGGCGTTCCGCGACATGCAGGGTCGGTCCGACAACCCGCTCGCGCCGTACCTGGCCGCGGCCTTCGTGATCATCTTCACTCCGATCCTCTTCCCCCTGGCCGTGTTCACCTACCGGATCATCCGGCCCCAGGAGCGGATCGGCGACGTGTACGAGCGGAACCTCGCGGAGGAGGCGATGCTCGCCGAGATCGAGGCGATCCCGCACTGCCCGTCCTGCGAGCGCCGGGTCGACCCGGCCTGGATCATCTGCCCGACCTGCCGCGCCCGGCTGAACCGGGTCTGCCCCAACTGCACCCGCCTCGTCGGCCTCGACTGGTCGCTGTGCGCCTGGTGCGGCCGGGAGTTCGAGCGCCATGACGCGATCGCGGCCTCCTCGGCGCCGATCGTCAGCCTCCCGACTCGCGAAGCGCTCGGCGCCGGCGATGACCGCCTGACGGGCCGCGTCGGACGGTCGGTGCGGGCTCGCAACACGGACCAGCTCGCCGAGCGTTGAGCCTTCCTCCCGCCGGCGGGCCGGTGGGCCTGTTCCAGTTCGCGATCCAGGGCCGGCGAGCGCCGGCCCTCTTCGTGACCGGCTGGATCGCGCTGGTCCTCGGGCTGGGCGCGACAGGCGTCGGCTTCGTCTCGCCGATCGCCACCTGGTCCACGCTGGTCCTGGCCGTCGGGCTCGCAGTGACCTCGATCGGCCTCGGGCTCCTGGGTGGCTCGCAGACGATCGAACGGGCGGCCGCCGATCGAGCGTACGCCGGCCCATCGCCGGTCCTCGTGTTCGCCGCGATCGTCAGCGTCACGTTCTTCGTCGCCCTCGCGATCGGGTCGCCGCTCGAGTACTTCGGGATCCAGTTCGACCGGCCGGTCGGCGACCTGGTGCTCGGCCTCATCCAGGCGCTGGTCTTCGTGGGCGTCGTTCGCCTCATGGTCGTCGGGGCGGGGGCGATCACGTGGGCCGACATGGGCTTCCGGCTGCCGGTCGCGCGGATCGTCCAGGCGCTGCTCGGCGGGGCCCTCCTCGGCGCGCCGATCGTGATCCTCACCGGGTTCATCGCCGTCGCCCTGGTCAACGTCTTCGGGGTCACGCCACCGAGCCCGCTGCCGCCGACGGGAACGTCGTCCGGGCTGGCGCTCCACCTCATCGCCGGCGCGGTCGTCGCCCCGGTGGCGGAGGAGGTCGTCTTCCGAGGGTTCGCCCTCACGGCCTGGGCCAGGACCGACGGCGCACGGGCCGCGATCGTCCGCTCGGCGATCTTCTTCGCGCTGGCCCACGTCCTGCTCATCGGCGGGTCGACGCCGGCGGAAGGCGCCTCGCTGGCGATTGACGGCGCGGCGGCCCGCCTCCCGTACGCGCTCGCGCTCGGCTGGGTCTACCTCCGGTGGGGCACGATCTGGGCCCCGATCGGCCTCCACGCGACGTTCAACGCGATCCTGATCATCGTCTCCGAGCTGTCGACGTCCCTCGACCCCGGCTGACGGAGAGCCGCGGGTGAGCCCGCGGTGATCGCCCGCCGCTAACGTCCGCGTCGTCCTCGGGTCCGGATGGCGGGAGGAATCGGCGGGCTTCCGTCGTTCGGGCCCGAGGCGCCTCAGCCACGCAGGAGGCGGCCGGCATGACGACCCTCACACTCCTTCCAGCACCCCCGGGTCGCGCGATCCGGGAGCTGCCCGCCGCGGAACGGCCTCGCGAGCGGCTCGCGTTGCGCGGCGCGGCGGGCCTCACCGCCGCGGAGCTCATCGGCCTGCTGTGGGGCTCCGGGCCGCGCGGCCGTTCGGCCGTGGATGTCGCCGTGGACGCGATCGCTCGCTTTGATGGGCTGACCGGCCTGGCCCGCGCGAGCAGTCCGGAGCTCGAGGCCATCCCCGGCGTCGGCGAGGCGCGAGCCGCCCAGCTCCAGGCGGCCTTCGAGCTGGGCCGGCGGCTCCTCGCCGACTGGCCCGCCGGCCGCTGGTCGATCCGGTCGCCGCGTGACGTCGCCGACCGGCTCGTCCTCCAGATGGGCCGCCTCGAGCGCGAGGAGCTGCGCATCGTGATCCTGAACACGAAGAACGTCGTGCTGCGCGTGACGACCGTCTACCAGGGCAACGTCTCGGCCTCGCTCGTCCGGGTCGGCGAGCTGTTCCGCGACGCCGTCCGGCTCGACGCCGCCGGCGTGATCCTCGCCCACAACCACCCGTCGGGCGATCCGACGCCGTCGCCGGACGATCTGCATCTCACCGCCGAGGCGCTGGCGGCCGGGCGGCTCCTGGACATCGACGTCCTCGACCACCTCGTCGTCGGGCACGACGCGTGGGTGTCGCTGCGCGACCGCGGCGTGAGCTTCGATCGCGGCGGCCCGACCAGCCCGGCCGCGTGACCCGCCCTCCTCGAGCGGCGATCAGGCGGGAATGACCGGGCAGACGAACTCGGCGTCCGGGCTCGAGGCGATCGTCACGTCGCCTGCGTCGGCAGCGGCGAGGACATCCTCCTCGCTCGTCAGGAGATACGGCGCCACATTCCAGGTGACCTGGAATCGCATCCAGCGGCCGCCGTTGTAGTCGGTGTCGCCGGGGGCCGAGGACGCGACTGCGAGGCTCTGGCCCTCGATCGCGTAAAGCGTGTCGAAGGTCGACGCCGGCGCACCGGTGCCGCTGATGTCGGTCGGCGTCCCGATCGTGACGTAGGCCGTGCCGTCGACGTAGAAGCCGCCGGTGGGCGGGCCGAGGGAGGCGGCGCTGGCCGCGGACGCCGCGAGGAGGAGGGCCACCGCGGCGGCGGGAACAGGGACGAGCTTGCGCATGATGGGAACCTCGTTCTGGAGGGACGGCGGCTGCCGTGCCGGAGCGCTCCGGTCGCCATCGATCCTCTGGCCGGACGATGACGGCCCGGTGACGCGACGCAACGCCGGCCTTGCGATTGCCGCGGCGGGGCTCACAGGCGCGTGTCCCGTGCGGGGCTACGGGATGCCGAATTCCTGACCTTCGGCGACCCGCGGCTATACTGCCCATTCCCGCGCCCTGCCCCGCGCGGAGCCGTCAGCGACGCCCAACCACGCACGAGGAACCCGTCCCCGGCATGCTCGATCGCATCCTCGGCCTGTTCTCCCGCGACATCGGGATCGACCTCGGCACCGCGAACACGCTGGTGCACGTCCGCGATCGGGGAATCGTGATCAGCGAGCCGTCGGTCGTGGCGATCGAGACCCGCACGAAGCGGGTCCTCGCGATCGGGGCCGAGGCGAAGCGGATGGTCGGCCGAACGCCCGCGAACATCACCGCCGTGCGGCCGCTGCGCGACGGGGTCATCAGCGACTTCGACGTGACCGAGCAGATGATCAAGTACTTCGTCGACAAGGTCCACGACCGGATCGGGCTGCTGCCCCGGCCGCGGATGATCGTCGGCATCCCGTCGGGCGTGACCGAGGTCGAGAAGCGCGCCGTCCTCGACGCCGCGCTCAACGCCGGTGCCCGTTGGGCCAAGCTCATCGAGGAGCCGATGGCCGCGGCGATCGGCGCCGGCCTGCCGGTGGCGGAGCCGTCGGGTAGCCTCGTCGTCGATATCGGCGGCGGCACGACCGAGGTCGCGGTCATCTCCCTTGGCGGGATCGTCGTCAGCCGGAGCATCCGGATCGGCGGCGACGAGATGGACATCGACATCGTCAACTTCGCCCGGCGCGAGTACAACCTGTTCCTGGGCGAGCGGACGGCGGAGGACATCAAGATCGCGATCGGCTCGGCCTATCCCGGCGAGTGGGACGTGCAGCGAGTCAACCTCCGCGGCCGCGACCTCCTGACGGGCCTGCCCCGAAGCGTCGAGGTCGGGGCGGACCAGATCCGCGAAGCGATCGAGCCGTCCGTCATCCAGATCATCGACACGATCCGCGACACGATCGAGGAGAC
>JBKPRF010000073.1:0-3533 GCA_046734475.1 Chloroflexota bacterium | reverse complement strand
AAGGAAGGCGGCAGCTCTCCCTTTACGTCACGGCCCGCGACGGCATCGCCGAGGCGGTCGAACTCGTCGAACTGGCGCGGCACGGCGTCGGTGCCCTCGGGGTCGAAGTCCAGTGACGTGGTCGGGCGGGTCCGGATCATCAGCGTCCGGAGCGGCTCGGGCGGCAGCACCTCGACGATCCGGTGCGCAGCCGTCCCGCGGCCTTTCGACGTCGACATCTTCCGGCCCCCGACGTTGAGGAACTCGTAATCGAGCCGCAGCGGGGGCTCACGCTCGAAGACCTCCCGCGCGATCGCGTCGCTCCGATCCCGCGACCCGCCGGCGGTGCCGAGGTCCTTGCCGTTCGGCTCGATCGTGACGCCGAACAGCGACCACTGGGCCGCCCATTCGAGGTTCCATGGCAGCTTCGCGGTGCCACCGTACGGTGCGACCCGCCCGTGCCAGCCGCAGCCAGTCGCCCACGCGACGAGGTCCGACCGACAGGTGATCTCGACGGTGGCTCCGTCCCAGCTCGTCGCAAACGTCGTCCCGATCCTGCCGCAGTTCGGGCAGATGACCGAGATCGGCAGCCACTCGTCGGGATGGCGGACGTTCGCCACCCGGCGGTAGATCTCGCGGACGGTCGCCGCCCGCTCGAGCGCGGTCCGGATGAACCCGTCCATCTCGCCGGTCGGGTAGATCTCGCTCATCCAGTAGTAGCGGTCGGGCCGGACGCCGAGACCGTCGAACAGGTCGATGAACACCTGGGCGTGATGGCGGGCATACGACGCGTGGCCGTCGGCCTCCTGGTCGGGCACCTGCGCCAGCGGCTTGCCCATCTCGCGCTCCACCGCGTCGGGCGTCAGGAGGGCCTGGGCGTCCATCGGGTCGAGGTCGTCGACGCCATACAGCAGGGTCGTCTCGACCCCGGCCGCGCGAAGCGCGCGCGCGATCACATCGAGGATGACCGGGCCGCGGAGGCTCCCGACGTGGACGGTCCCCGATGGAGTCTTCGAGTCGTTGACGACCTGCGGCCCAGAGACCTTCGCTGCCAGCTCGTCAGCCCATTCCATGGCTGCGAGCGCTAGGAGATCGCGACGATCGTGTAGGCGAGGTCGCCCGCGGGGACCTGGACCGTGACGGTTTCGCCCTTCTTCCGGCCGAGCAGCGCTCGACCGACCGGGCTCTCGTTGCTGATGCGGCCTTCGGTCGGCTTGGCCTCGGTCGCGCCGACGATCGTGTACGAGACCGAGCCATCGGGCCCCTTGACCTTCACGGTCGAGCCGATCTGCACGTGGTCGTTGGTGTGATGCTCGTCGATGATCGTGGCGTTCTTGATCAGCGCCTCGAGCGTCTGGATGCGGCCTTCGACGAACGCCTGCTCGTTCTTGGCGTCCTCGTACTCGGCGTTCTCGGTGAGGTCGCCGTGCTCTTTCGCGTCATGGATCCGCTGGGCGATCTCGGGACGGCGAACGGAGACCATCTCGTCGAGCTCGTGGCGGAGCTTCTCGAGACCGTCCTTGCTGATGTAGGTCGGTTTGTTGTTCACGGTCGGGCGGACCCCCGATGAAAGGAAAAACCCCAGCCAGGGCGCGGGTCGTCCGCGTTGCTGGAGTTCGAATTGGCCGCGAAGCGTACCTCGCGCCCAGAGGGGTGTCAAAGCGCGGCTCCGCCGCTCGGCGCCGCACGAATCGGGGCCTTTCAGCCCTGCCCGACCAGCTCCCTCAACCGCTCGCGAACGCGTCGCAACGCGCCCCTGTCGGCAACCGCAACGAAGACCGTGTCGTCGCCGGCGATGGAACCCTCGACGTCGGGCCAGCGCGCTCGGTCGAGGGCCGCCGCGATGGCATGGGCCGAGCCGGGCAACGTCCTGAGGATGACCAGCAGGCCGGCCTCGCGAATCTCGATCGGGAGGTCGCCCAGGAGCCGTCGCAGGCGATCCTCGCCGGTCGCGTCGGCATCGGCGAGGCGGGGCGGCAGGACGTACACCGGCGTCGCCCCTCGGCCGCCCTTGGCCAGCCCGAGCTCGCGCACGTCGCGGCTGATCGTCGCCTGGGTCGCCTGGAAGCCCCGGTCCCTGAGCGCCGCGGCGAGCTCGCCCTGGGTCCGGATGGAGCGCGTATCGATGAGGTCCCGAATCGCCCGCTGCCGGAGCTGCTTCATGACCTCCACGGCAATCGCCGGCTCAGCGGTCCGCGAGGTTCAGCCAGGCGACCACGACGGCGATCGAGAGCGCGACCCGGTAGACGACGAAGACGGTCGTCGGATGAGTCCGGAGATACCGCAACGTGAGCGAGATCGCGGCGATCCCCGACACGAGCGCCGACGCCATCCCGAGGACGAGCGGCAGGGTGTCGACCGTGACTCCGGCCTCGCCGCTCAGGAGCTTGCGAACCTCCCAGATCCCGGCGCCGGCGGTGATCGGCGTGGCCATGAGGAAGCTGAAACGGGCCGCCGCCTCTCGGGTGAGGCCGGCCGTCAACCCGGCGCTGATCGAGATGCCGGACCGGCTGATCCCGGGCACGAGGGCCAGCGCCTGGGCCGCGCCGATCCCGAACGCGATCGGAAACGTCACGTCGTTGACCTCGCCCGCCTTCCGTCCGGTCCGATCGGCGAGCCACAGGATGAGCGCCCCGATCGTGAGGGTGATCGCGACGAGCGTCGGCGACCGGAACGCCGTCTCGATGACGTCGTTCAGAAGCACGCCGACGATGACCGCCGGGATCGTCGAGGCGGCGAGGAGCCAGGCGAGGCGGCGATCGAGATCACCCCGGAAGGAGCGGTCGCGGAGCGCCGCGACGCCGGCGGGGATCAGTCGCAGCCAGTCGGCCCGGAAATACACGAGCAGCGCGATCAGCGTCGCCATGTGGAGCATGACGCTGAAGGCCAGGCTGTCAATGAACGCGTCGTGCCAGCCGAGCAGCCACGGCACCACGATCAGGTGGCCCGAGCTCGAGACCGGCAGGAACTCCGTGAGCCCCTGCACGACGCCCATGACGAGCGCCTGGATCGCGATATCCACCGTGCGAGCCTAGCCGCTCGACGCGGCCGTCCCGGCGCCCGCCAGACCCTACCGGATGAACAGCGGCGCGAGGACCAGGGTGATCGTGGCCAGCAGCTTCACGAGGACGTGGAGCGACGGGCCGGCGGTGTCCTTGAACGGATCGCCGACGGTGTCGCCGACGACCGCGGCCGCGTGGGCCGGGGTCCGCTTGCCGAGGACCGTGCCGTTGTCGTCGGTGAGGTGCCCCGACTCGATGTATTTCTTGGCGTTGTCCCACGCGCCGCCGCCGTTGTTGAGGACCGTCGCGAGCAGGACGCCGGCGATCGTGCCGACCATGAGCATGCCGGCGATCGCCTCGTGGCCGAGCAGCAGGCCGACGATGATCGGGGTGGCCACCGCGACCGCGCCCGGCAGGATCATCTGCCGGAGGGCGGCCCGGGTGGTGATGTCGACGACCCGGGCGTAGTCCGGACGCTGGCTGTAATCCATGATCCCGGGCATCTCCCGGAACTGGCGCCGGACCTCGACGATGATCGACTGCGCGGTCGTG
>JBKPRF010000072.1:0-4966 GCA_046734475.1 Chloroflexota bacterium | reverse complement strand
ACCCGCCTGGACTTCCTCCGCGGCGACGAGGGCTACAAGTACGAGTGGGGGGCGAAGGACGAGCCGATCCAGCGCCTGCTCGTCCGCCGGACCACGGCAGGCTCGTGACCGAGGTCGCGGCGCGGCGCCTGCTGCCGCCGGATCCCTGCTTCCAGCCCGTGAGCCGGCTGCCGCTGCCCGGCGACCGGCGGCGGATCCGGGTCGTCGAGCTGCTCGCGACCGGCACGAACGGCGGCGCCCAGGAGCACCTGCTGAACCTCGTGAGCCGGATCGACCGCGAGCGCTACGACGTCTCGATCGTGAGCCTCTCCAACGGGAGCGCGATCCGCCGCCTTGAGCGGACTGGCGTGCCCGTCTGCGTCATCGAGGAGCCCGACGACGAGCGCGCCATCGACCAGATCGCCGCGCATCTCCGGGCCGTCCGCGCCGACGTGGTCCACGACCACATGTACCGCGCCGAGGTGATCGGCACCCAGGCCGCGTGGCGGCTCGCGGGCTCGGGCAAGCGGCCGCTCGTCGTCTCGACGGTGCACTCGAGCCGGATCCGGTCCGAGGACGATCGAGCACTGCTGCGCCGCCTCACGCCGAAGATCGACCATCTCATCGCGGTCTCGCGGGCGATCGTCCGCAAGATCGAGGATGAGGGCCGCCTCGGCTCGCCGGTCAGCCTCATCTACAACGGTGTCGATCTCCAGCGCTACGTGAGCCAGGACGCCTGCTGCACGCTCCACGAGGAGTACGGCATCCCGGAGGGCGCCCCGATCGTCGGGGTCGTCGCCCGGCTCGAGCCCGAGAAGGGCCATCCCACGCTGCTCGAGGCCTGGCCCCGGGTGCTCGCCACCGTGCCGAACGCCCACCTCCTGGTCGTCGGGGAGGGCTCGCAGCGCGACGCCCTGGAAGCCCAGGCCGCCTCCCTCGGCCTCCTGCCCGCGATCCAACAACGGGCATCGCGAAGAGCCACCGAATCGCACGGCGAGTTCACGGGCGGCCCGAACCTCACGTTCACCGGCCGCCGCGACGACATCCCGGCGGTCACCGCCGCCCTCGACGTCGCCGTCCTGCCGAGCTACCGCGAGGCGCAGGGCCTGTCGATCCTCGAGGCGATGGCCCTCTCGCGCCCGGTCGTCGCGAGCGCCGTGGGCGGCATCCCCGAGATGATCGAGGACGGCCGAACGGGCCTCCTCGTCGCGCCCCACGACGCCGGCGCGCTCGCCGCTGCGCTCACGCAGCTCCTGACGAACCACCCGCTGGCCGACACCGTGGCGCGGGCCGGCCACGACCTCGTGTACGAGCGGTTCTGCGTCGAGCAGATGGTCCGCTCGATCGAGACGATCTACGAGGAAGCGATCGCCGAGGAACGCCGCATCGCCGGCTGAGCCGAATCTCACGGGATTGCAACCCGTCCTGTCATACCCTAGGCGCCCATGTCCGCACCAGTGGATCGCCTGGTGGGCCGGCTGCCTGCCCGTCTCCAGGAACGACTCGACCGAATCTCGGAGCCCACGGCGGCGATGCTTCGCCAGCGGCTCGGCCTCGATCTCTTCATCGCGATCGGGATCGCGCTCGTCGTCCTGCGGCTCTACAACGTCAACCCGTGGACGGTCCCGATCCTCGACCTCCACGCCTACTGGGACACGCGTTTCGGGATCAGCTACTTCGGCGCGACTCCCTTCCTGATCGGGGCGTACCTGTACTCGCCGGCGTTCGCCCAGCTGATCGCGCCGCTGACGCTCCTGTCGTGGCCGGTCTTCGCCGGCGTCTGGACCTTCGCGATGGTCCTCGTGTTCGCATGGCTGTGCGGCCGCTGGTCGGCGCCGCTCCTGCTGTCGTTCGCGGTCGCGCTCGAGCTGTACCTCGGCCAGATCGACATCTTCCTCGCCGCGGCGATCGTCGTCGGCTTCCGGTATCCGGCGGCGTGGGCCTTCCCGCTCCTGACCAAGGTCGCGCCGGGGATCGGCCTGCTGTGGTTCGCGGTTCGGAGGGAGTGGCGGCAGCTGGCCGTGGCGATCGCCTCGACCGTGGCCATCGCCGCCGGCTCGGCCCTCCTCGCGCCCCAGGCCTGGCATGACTGGCTGAACTTCCTCGTCAGCAGCGTGACGACGCCGGCGCCGGTCGTCGGCGACTACCTCGCCGTGCCGTTCGCGTTGCGGCTGCCGGTCGCCGTTGCGGTGATCGTCTGGGGCGCCCGCACCGATCGGTACTGGACCGTGCCGGTCGGCGTGCTCCTGGCGATGCCGATCCTGTGGATCAACGTCTTCACCCTGCTCGTCGGCGTGATCCCGCTGCGTCACGAGCCGGGTCTCACCCCGGCGCGGGAGTGGCTCGGGCGCGCGATCCGCCTGCCGGCACCGGCGCCGGGCCTCGTGCGGCGCGCCGAGCCGAGCTGATCGCGGGGGCTGCTCGCCGCCGCTACTCGCCGACGGTGCCGAAGGTCGCCCTGCCGGCCGGGCGATAGGTCTGGAGCATCACGCCGGTCGACGTCGTCCGTGACTCGATCAGCTCGAGGCTGTGGGTCGGCCCGTGGTCGGGGAAGAGTCGGAGCCCGCCCCCGACGACAACGGGGTGGATCGGTAGGTAGAGCTCGTCCACGAGGTCGCGCTCGAGGAGCCACTGCAGCAGCTTGCCGCTGCCCTGGAGCAGGAGCTCACGCCCGGGCTGGGCCTTGAGGTCGCGGATCGCGGCCTCGACATCGCCGTTCAGGAAGTGGGTGTTCTGCCACGTCGACTCGGTGCGCGTCGTCGAGGGCACGTACTTGGGGTTGACGTTGATGCCGTGCGACACGGGGTCGCCGCCATCGTGGTACGGCCAATAGCCCTCCCAGATGTCGAACGTCGTGCGACCGAGGAGCATCGCGTCCGAACGCTCGTACACCGAGGTGATGAACTGGCCTTGCTCCTCGTCGCCGTAGGGCGCCTGCCAGCCACCCCGATCGAATCCGCCACGCCGGTCCTCATCCGGGGCGCCTGGTCCCTGGTACACGCCGTCGAGCGTCAGGAAGCACATCGCTGTCAGCTTCATGCGCCTAGGGTGCCGCTCGGGCGCGGATCGCGCGTTGCGGTCACCTACGATGCCGGGCGTGACCGCCAGATTCCCGGCGTTGACGCTCGCGCAGGTGTGGTCGGTGCTCGCGTGGGGGTTACCGGCACTGGCGGCGCTGCTCGCGGTCATGCCGGCCGTCGATCTTGCCTACCAGCTCCGCGCCGGCAGCGTCATCCTCGACACCGGCGCGATCCCACGCGCGGACACGTGGACCTTCACCGCGGGCTACCTGTGGACGGACCAGCAGTGGGGCGCGCAGATCCTGCTCACTGTCGCGTACCGGCTGGCCGGCTGGACCGGGCTCGCGCTGCTGCGGGCGGGGCTGGTCGCGGTCACCTGCTGGCTCCTGGCCCGCCTCGTCGCCATCCGCGCGCCGCGGTTGGGCGCGATGGCTCGAACGCTGCTGGTCCTCGCCGCGTTCACGGCCATGGCGACGGCCCTCGCGCTGCGACCACAGCTCTTCGCCATCCCGCTCTTCGTGCTGGCGCTCGTGGTCCTGGCGGATCGAGCGGCCCATCCGCGCCGGATCTGGGCGATCCCGCTGCTGACGCTGGTTTGGGCCAACCTCCACGGCTCGTTCCCGCTCGTGCTCGTCCTGCTCGGGCTGGGGCTGCTCGGCGACGTTCTCGACCGGCGCGACCCGCGACCGCTGGGAGTGGTGACCCTCGCCTCCGTGGCCGCGACGCTCGTCAACCCCTTCGGGCTCGGCGTGTGGGAGTACGTCCTCCGGATCACGACCAGCCCCACCATCTCGAAGCGCGTGTCCGAATGGCAGTCGCCGAGCCCGACGGACCCCGCCGGCGCGGTCTTCTGGCTCTCGATCGTCGCCGTCGCCGGCTTCCTCGTCATCCGAAGGCTGCGGACCGGCCCAACCGGGCTGCCCGGGCCCGTCGGCCTGCTCACGCTCGCCGGCTTCGGCCTGCTCGGGGCGGTCACGGGCCGGGGGATCGCGTGGTGGCCGCCGGCGGCGCTGTTCGTCATGGCGCCCCTGGTCGCGAAGGCGCTGACCCCGACGGCGAACGGCGAGCCGCCACCGTTCTGGACCGAGCGGCCCGTTCGCCAGGCGCGCCGATCGGCCGTGAACACGGTGCTCCTGCTCGCGATGCTCGTCGTCGGCCTCGCCCTCCTCCCGATCTGGCGCCCGGTCGGCCCCGCCGGCGTCCCGCTCGGGACGCTGAGCTACGCGCCGCAGGGCATCGCCAGATACCTGAATGACCACCTCGCGCCCGACTATTGCCCAGATAGCCCGTCAGGCTGCCCGCTCGATAGCCGCGCGACGATCAAGACGTGGGCGCCGCAGGTGTGGGGCTCGTGGCTCGAGTTCGTGTCGCCGCAGCAGGCTGTTGCGCTGGATTCGCGGATCGAGCTCTATCCGGACGCCGTCTGGCAGGACGCCGACCTGGTCAACCGGGTCGACCCGGCGTGGGACACGACCCTCGGCGGCTGGGGCACCGCGTTCGTCATCACCCAGAAGGGCGTCGACGATCGCCTCGACGCGGCCCTGCGCGCGAGCTCGAGCTGGACGCTCGTCTACGAAGATTCGGACGGCTCGATCTTCGAGCGTCGAGTGATCCCGCTGTGAACGATCCCGCCGCGGGCGAACGCGGCGTCTCGCGCGGGCCATACTCGGGGCGATCGGTCGCGAATGTGGATCGGGGATGGGTTGAGGTGAGCGTCTCGATGGCTGAATGGCCTGTTGCACTCGTTCGACCTGGGCGTGGCGAGAGCCGCGCGAGCCGCGCGCGCCGCGCCCGGGGTGGATGGCTGGCGGCGCTCGCCGCGCTGACCTTGGTCGTCGCGGCCTGCTCGGGATCGGCAGCCCCATCGCCCGTCGCCGCCACAGCACCGCCGAGCCAGTCGACAGCCACGCAGGCCCCCGCCGGCACTCCGACCGGGACCGGTCCCGCCACTGCCACCCTCACGTTCG
>JBKPRF010000071.1:0-4205 GCA_046734475.1 Chloroflexota bacterium | reverse complement strand
ACCGTCGATCCAGCGGTCGGTGCCGCGGATCGCGTCGACGATCGCCGATTCGTCCGTCGATCCGAACGCGGCGTCGTTGACGGCTCGGACGGCGGCGGCCTCCCCGACGCGCTCGGGACGGACGATCACCCGTCGTGCTCGAGAGGACCCGGCCCGAGGAAGAGCCACGTGAGCCGACGACGCCAGCGGCGTGGGTGCTCCGGCGGATCCACCGTGGGCGGGTACAGCTCCTCGACGACCGGACCGAGCCGAGCCGCGAGGGCCTCGCTGATCCGGCGCGCGAGCTCGAGCTCCTCGCGGCTCCCCGGCGGTGGGACGACGCCTTCCCAACCCGCCCCGGCGAGCTCCCCGACGGTCGTCGGGGCGAGGATGCGAGTCGCCATCCGCCGGCCGACGTAGAGCTCCTCCGTCCCGGCCATCGCGAACGGGACGATCCGCGCATCGAGCCGGAGGGCGATGAGCGCCGCGCCGGGGCGGAACGGGCCGAGGCGGCCGGCCGGCCCGTTGACGGTCCCTTCGGGCATCTGGGTGAACACGGCGCCGGCCTCGAGGACGGCCCTCGCCGAGGCGACGTGGCTGTCGATCCCGACGCCGCCGCGCCACACCGGCAGGAGCCCACCGATCCGCCGCACGAGCCACTCCCGCCACGGGCTCGTGAAGGTCGACGGGCCTGACCCGAGGAACCACTTCCGCGGTTCGGGCGGCAGCGCGTGCTCGACGAGGAACGGGTCCATCCAGCCGCGATGCGCGGCGCCGACGAGGAAGAAGCCGCCTGCGGGCAGGAGCTCCTGACCCGATGTCTCGATCCGGAACCGGAAGACGCCGAAGAGCAGGAACCGGGCAACGAGCCGCACGGCGCGGTACCAGCGGCCGGCCCTCGCGCTCGGTGGGTGGCCGAGCCAGGCGAGGCCTTCACGGGCGCCGCCACGAGCGCGGGCGAGCGCCTCGGGCCGGATGCGCGGCCGCGGCCGCCGAGCGGTCACGCCGTCGGTTCGGTGATCAGCCGGTCGACGGCTCGACCGGCGTCGCTGGGAGTGGCCGCCGGTGGCGCCAGGCGAAGACGACCGCGGCTCCCACTCCGAACAGGATCGAGAACAGCTGCGCCGTCGGGATGCCGTCGAGCCGCCAGTTACCGGTCCGGAGGAACTCGAGCAGGAACCGGACGATCGCGTACCAGGCGAAGAAGACCAGCAGCAGATCGCCGGGCCGCTGCCAGGGTTGCGGGTGCCGCGCGAGCCAGATGAGCACGGCGGCGCCGAGCAGGCCGGAGATGGACTCGTACAGGAACAGCGGCTCGAAGTGGGTCGTGAGCAACGGGTAGCCGTCGCAGGTGTACGGCGCGACGCGGTGGAGGCAGTCGATCGCGATGCCCCACGGCGCGTTCGTCGGCGGGCCGTACAGCTCCTGGTTGAAGAAATTGCCCCAGCGGGCGATGCCCTGCATCGTGAACAGGCCGGGCGCGACGACGTCGGCGTAGCGCCACAGGTCGAGGTGGTGGTAGCGGGCGTAGGCGATGAACGCGATCGTGCCCGTCACGAGGCCGCCGTAGACGCCGAGGCCGCTGTAGGGCGGCAGGACGACCTTCAGGAGGTTCTGGCTGTAGCACGGGCCGTCAGGGAACGCCGGCGGGCAGGCGTTGAACTGGTCGATGACGTGATAGAGGCGGCCGCCGACCAGGGCCGCGATCGCGATGATGACCATCCCGTTGCCGATCACCGCGGGGTCGAGCCGCAGCGTCCGGGCCTGACGGACCATGACCAGGTAGGCCACGGCGAGGCCCACCGCATAGGCGATCCCGTACCAGTAGATGGGGATCGGGCCGAGCTGGACGGCGACCGAGGGCGGCGTCCAATCGATCATCGCCGATCGAGTCTAGACTGCCGCTCGATGTCCGGCGGCAGGAAGGCCCGGTAGGTGGCCGAGTTCCAGTGGTGGCTGCTCATCGTCGGACTGGTGGCCGGCGGCGGGCTCGTCGCCGTGATCCTCATGGACGGCTCCCGCCGCGAGGCCGACCTGCTCGACGACGAGCGCGCCGCCGAGGCCACGTGGATCGCGCGCTGGCTCGGGAGCGAGGGCCGGCCGGTGGCCCGCGAGGACGTCGAGCTCATCCTGCGAGCCCATCGCGACTACCTGACGCTGCCGCCGCCCGACCGCCTCGAGCCCGCGGCGCCCGAGCCCGCGGCGCTGGAGCCGATGGCGCCGCAGCCGGCGGACGCCGAGCCGGCGTCAGACGGCGACGCCGATCGCGCTGCCGACCAGGTACGTGACGACGGCCGCGGCGGCGCCGATCAGGACCTGGCGTCCGCCTGAGAACAGCAGGCCGCGGCCGGTCAGGAGGCTGACCCCGGCGCCAACGGCGAACAGGGCGACGAGCGAGACGACGATCGCGGGAATGAACGCGCCGCTCCCGCCGAAGAGCAGGTACGGCAGGACCGGGATGGCCGCGCCGATCGCAAAGGCGACGAACGAGCCGCCGGCGGCGCCGAGCGACGAGCCAAGCTCGTCCGGATCGAGCCCGAGCTCCTCGCGAACCAGCGTGTCGAGGGCGTGCTCGGGGTCGCGGAACATCCGCTCGGCGATGACGTTCGCCTCGGACTCGGTGAAGCCCTTGGCCCGGTAGACCGACGCGAGCTCGGCCTGCTCCTCGGCCGGCATCGCCTCGAGCTCGGCCTTCTCGAGCGCGATCTGGCGTTCGAACAGCTCGCGCTGGGACTGCATCGAGATGTACTCGCCCGCGGCCATCGAGAAGGCGCCGGCGAGGAGGCCCGCGATCCCCGCGAGGAGGACGAAGTTGCCCTGGCCCTCGGACGCCCCGGCGACGCCCATCACGAGGGCGAGATTCGAGACGAGCCCGTCCGAGACGCCGAAGATGACGGCCCGGAGGGTCCCGGATCGGCCGGCCCGGTGCCAGCGCTCGCTCGCGGCGATCTGGTTCGCGGCGAGCCGGGCGGGCGCCCGGTCGAGCCGTGCCCTGGGCGCTGCCGCGGCCTGCGCGATCTGGGCCTCCGCGTCGCGGCCGTTCTCGACCGACAGCCGCTTCCAGATCTCGGCGTGCTCCCGCTCGTCGGCGGCGATCGACTCGACCTCGGGGCTCGACTGGGCGGTGTAGAGGTTCTCCTCGTCGCCCTCGAGGGCCTGGACCATGTCGCGGACGGCGTGGGTCCCGAACAGCCGGGCGATGAAGACGATGACGCGGACCCGGGCTCGCGGACCCGTCTGGCGCGGCAGTGGCGCGCCGAGGTCCCGCAGCTTGTCGGCCCAGATCTCGGCGTGACGACGCTCGTTCGCGGCGATCGTCCGGAAGGCCGACGCCCGGCCGGGGTCCTTCTCGATCTTCGCGAGCGACTCGTACAGGGCGATCGCGTCCCGCTCGAGCCGCAGGTTGGCGGCGCTCTGCTCGAGGTCGATTCGGCTCACCCGCCGAATCGTAGCCCCTCCTTCGCGCCATCCGGGCGTCTCTACAATCCGGGCCATGCCGACGCCCGCGGCCGCGCTTCCGGAGCTGCGCTGGTTCAGCGCCGCGGACGTCATCGCCGGGATGCCGCCGCTCGAGGAACGGCTGCGGCTGGCCGAGCTGACGATGACCGCGTTCGCCCGGGCCGGCGCCGCGGAGCTGCCGCCGAAGATCGCGATCCACCCGCGCCCGGCGGACTCCTTCGTCCATGCCATGCCGGCCCACCTGCGAGCCGAGAGCGGCGACGCCGGCGCCGACCTGGTTGGGATGAAATGGGTGGCCGGCTACGCCACGAACACGGCCCTTGGGCTGCCCGGCATCAGCGCGGTGGTCGTCGTCAACGATCCGGCGACGGGCATCCCGACCGCGATCCTCGACGGCGGGCCGATCACGGCCCAGCGCACCGCCGCGGTCAGCGGCCTCGCCATCCGGCGGTTCGGCCCCGCCGACCCGCACGACCTCGACGTCGCGCTCATCGGCACGGGCGTCCAGGGGCACTCGCACCTGCCCGTCCTCGCCCATCTCCTGCCCGGCGCCACCCTGCACCTCTACGACAGCAGCCGGGCCCGGGCGGAGGCATTCGCGGAGACCGCGCGCGCCGAGCCGGGCGTCGCCCGCGTTGTCGTCCATGACGATCCCCGTGCCGCCGTGGAGCCGGCGGCCGTCGTCGTGAGCGCGGCCTCGTTCGGGCCGCCCGAGGATCGCCAGCCGATGACGAACGACTGGCTCCGGCCCGACGTCACACTGGTGC
>JBKPRF010000070.1:0-2345 GCA_046734475.1 Chloroflexota bacterium | reverse complement strand
CGAACGTGTAGGTGCCGGGCGCGAGGCCGTTGTAGTTGTACGTGCTTTCGGCGCCGCCCGCCGTCGATCCCTGGTGCTGGATGACGGTGACCTTGTCGGCCTGCCGGATGTCGACATCGTGCGGGATCCCGGAATCCATGTTCTTGAAGTCGATCGTGAACGGCTGATTGGCCGGAACCGTCAGGTCGTGCTTGTCGTAGGCGATGTCCTTGGCCGCGAGCTGGAGGACAGTCGCGCCGCTGGCCGCCGGTGGCGGCGTGGCGTTGTTCTTGGCGATGAGCGCCTGGAGCCAGGCGTTGAAGTCGTTGTCGGACATGCCGATGACGTTGAACAGCATCGTCCGATGGCCGGTGCCGCAGAGCTCGGCGCACTGGCCGCCGAAGACCGCCGGCTTGCCGTCGGTCGCCTCACTCGGGTCGACCGTGAACTGGAACGTGTTGGTCTGGCCCGGGACGACGTCGCGCTTGAAGAGGAAGCGCGGCACGTAGAAGGCGTGGATCACGTCGGGGCTGTCGAGGGTGACGACGACGTTCTTCCCGACCGGCACGGCCATCCCGCCGCCCTTGTCGTACATCGGCTCGGTCTGGGTCGCGATCTTCTTGCCGTTCGCGTCGAGGTACTCGAACTGCCACTGGAACTGGGCCGCGACGGCGTGGACCCGGAGGTCGGGCGTGGAGCTGACGGCGTCGACAGTCGCGAGGGTGTTGTAGGAAAGGCCGAAGAGGACGAGGACGATGACCGTCGGGATGAGCGTCCAGATGATCTCGATGAGGGTGTTGCCATGGGTCTGGGCCGGGAGGTCGACGTCGGTCGGCTTGCGCCGGTACCGGATGACGCTCCAGATGATGAGGCCCTCGACCGCGACGAAGATCGCGACCGCGATGGCGAAGACGATGTCGTAGAGGCCCCGGGTCTGCGCGGCCTCGGTCGTCGCCGCGGGCGGCGGAAACAGCGACTCGCCGATCTTGGCGTACACGACGAGCGGAACGAGGACGGCGAGAAGGATGACCACGACGGCGGCGATCACCGCTTCGGGCGCGAGCCGTCTCCTGGGTGTGCTCGACATCGGGATTGCCATGATAGCCATGGCCTGCGGGCGCCGCGTGCGACCGTGCCACCATGGTCTCGATGCCATCCAGTCGACGCCGGGCGATCTCCGTGGCGGCCATCGCGTTCGGGTCGCTCCCCGCCGCGGCCCTGCTCTTCGCGGCCCCGGTCGCGGCCCACGGCCCGCCGCCGCCCGACGCCCCGACCCTCGCGAATCTCGCCCTCGGCTGGACGTTCGAGCCGTTCGTCGCGGTCCCACTGGCGCTGCTCGCCATCGGCTGGCTGGTGATGGTCGACCGGATCGACCGGGCTCATCCCGGCTCGCCCGTCCCACTCAAGCGGACGGTCTTCTTCATGGCCGGGCTGGCGACGATCGCGGTCGCCCTCATGTCGGGGATCGAGCGCTATGACACGACGCTGTTCTCGGTGCACATGGTCGAGCACTTGCTGCTCATGCTCGTCGCGGCACCGCTCATCGCCCTCGCCGCGCCGATAACCCAGCTCCTGCGAGTCGCCTCACCTGGCGTCCGCAGCCGCGTCCTGCTCCCGGTGCTGCGCTCGGGCCCCGTCGCCGCGCTCGGCCACCCGGTCGTCGCCTGGCTGACGTTCACCCTGGTCCTGTACGCCAGCCACTTCTCGCCGTTGTTCGAGGCGGCCCTCGAGGACCGCTTCGTCCACGACTTCGAGCACGTCCTCTATCTCGCGGCGGCGCTGCTCTTCTGGTGGCCCGTCGTGCGGCTCGACCCCGGGCCGCACCGGCTCAGCCATCCGGCACGGATCGGCTATCTGCTGCTGCAGATGCCGCTGAGCTCATTCCTGGCGATGATCGTGCTGTTCGACGACGAGACGCTCTACCGGCACTACGCGGGGCTCGGCTCGATCTACGGGACGTCCGCGCTGGCCGACCAGGCCCTGGCGGCGGGCCTCATGTGGTTCCTGAGCGACGTCGTGCTGATCAGCTCGATCCTGCTGATCGTCGCCGGCTGGATGCGCCACGAGGAGCGGGATGCCGAGGCCGCCGACCGGCGGTCCGAGCCGGCACGGCGCGCGATCCAGGAGCGGGCGGACCGCCTGGCCGAGCGAACAGGCCGGCTGCGGGGTTGACGGCTCAGCGGCCGGCGCGCGCCCGGGATGGGGCGCGGATCACCGGCCGGGGAGCCGTTACGGATCCCCCGAACCAGAGAGACCGCTCAGCGAGCGGACTGGCGGATATCGATCACCGTGCTGACGCTCGGTGGCGGATCGTCCGCCGCGTCGCTCGCCCGGCGAGCGATGCGGCGAGTGGGGCGCTCCAAGGG
>JBKPRF010000069.1:0-4444 GCA_046734475.1 Chloroflexota bacterium | reverse complement strand
CCCGCCCGAACGGCCGGCCTGGGGGCCGGCCGTTCCGTTTGGGCTCGCACGCCCTTTGCGGCGACCCAAGGGAACACCGCCCGGGATCCGTTGGGCCGCGGCCGCGGCCGATGACGACGCCGCCGGCCAGGTCGCGGTGGTCGTCACGGTGGGGCCGAGCGCCCTCGACTGAACTCCGGCAGCATTGTGCCGGTGAGCCAGCCCAGGCCCGAGCCCCCGATCCGGCCGCGGCTGACGCTCTGGCTCCTCTCGATCGCCCACGCGGTCAACCACGCGCAGGCGGTGATCCTGCCGCTCGTTTTCGTCCGGATCATCGACGAGTTCGGGGTCAGCGTGCAGGCGGTCGCGTTCCTGTCGGCCGCCGGCGCGATCTCGGCGGGCGTCGTCCAGGCGACGTTCGCGTGGCTCACCCGGCGGATGCCGCGTCGCGTGCTCATGGGCGTCGGCGGGCTGCTGTTCGGCGCCGGGTTCGCGGCCCAGGGCCTCAGCCCGAACTTCGCCACGTTCGCCGTGACGAACGTGGCGTCCCGCATCGGCGGCTCGCCGCAGCATCCCGTCGGCAACGGGCTGCTCGCCGAGCAGTTCCCGCCCGAGCAGCGCGGCATGGCCATCAGCGCCCACATCGCGGGCGGGAACGTCGGCACGGTGTTCATCGCCGTCTTCGGCGCGGCGATGCTCGCCGCGTTCGACTGGCGCGGGACGTCGATCCTGCTCGGGATCCCGGCCGCGCTCGTGGCACTGGCGATCCTGCGCTGGGTCCGCGAAGCGGGCACCGATCGGGCAGCCGCGATCGCCGAGGGGTCGGTGACCGAGGGCCTTCGCGTGATCTGGCGCGATTCGACGATACGCCGGATCTACCTCGCGTCGATCTTCGGCGGTGGCGGGCGCGGCCTCGGGACCGCGAACCTGTTCGCCCTGCTGTACCTCAGCCACGTCCTCAGGCTCGATGCCGGACTCACCAACCTCATGTACGCCGGCCTCATCGTCCTGTCGGTCCCGATGCCGCTCGTCGCCGGCTGGCTCTCGGACCGGATCGGACGGCGGCCGGTCGTCGTCGGCGCCTACGTCGGCGGGGCGGTCGGCTTCCTCGCGTTCATCGCGGCCGGCTCGAGCCTCGTGGGGCTGTGGGTCGGGCTCGTGATCATGGGCCTGTTCTCGTTCGCCGAGAGCCCCCAGCTCCAGGCGCTCCTGGCCGACGTCGTGTCGACGCCGCTGCGGGATGTCACATTCGCCGTGTACTTCACCCTGGCCTTCGGCGTCGGCTCCCTGTGGACCGCGCTGTACGGGGCGATCATCGAGGCGGTCGGCGAAGCAAACGGCCTCCCGATCGTCTTCGTCCTCATGGCCGTCTCATTCCTCATCGCGGCCGTGATCATGTGGCCGGTCCGCGATCCGAACCCGAACGCGCCGAAGCCGGAGCCCGTCGAGACGCTCTGACGCGGGCCTCGCCGAGGGCCTTTGGTATCATCCGCGAGCCCTGTGAACGGGCGACCTCGGTCGGGGCGTGGCGCAGCTTGGTAGCGCGTGTCGTTCGGGACGACAAGGTCGGAGGTTCAAATCCTCTCGCCCCGACCATTTCACCTCCATCGCCTGGCCGGCGCCTGCGCGCCTCGAGGAGGATCCGATGACACCGTTCGAGACGATGCGCCTGCCGGCCGTTCCGACGGAGGTGGCGCCCGACGGCTCCGACGTGCGAGTCCTCCTCACGCTGGCGCCGGGCGGCCTCGCCCATTTCGAGCTCGGGCCGGGGCGGACCTCGAAGGCCACCAGGCATCGGACCGTCGAGGAGATCTGGTACTTCGTGGGCGGCCGCGGCCAGATGTGGCGCCGCCAGGGCGATCGCGAGGAGATCGTCGACGTCGATCCCGGCACGTGCCTCACGATCCCGCTCGGCACTGAGTTCCAGTTCCGGGCACTCGGGTTCGAGCCGCTCGCCGCGATCGGGGCGACGATGCCGAACTGGCCCGGCCCCGACGAGGCGGTGATGGTGGACGGCTGCCCGGACTGGTGAGGGTCACCCGCCGGGGATACGGCGTCTGCCCTATTTTCCGGAGCTCGCCAACGTCGAGAATCAACCCGTCGAACACGGAGCCTGGAGGGCACGGGCACCGTTGCCGAACGGTTCCAGCCGAGTCTCCGCCGCACTGGATCGATTCGCGCGGGGCGCATCGGTGGCGATCGCCCGTCCCGAGATCGGCGTCGAGGTCGACCCCGCCCACCGCCGGCTCTTCCTGCCGCAGCCCGTCGATCTGCTCCGGGCCGACGACCTGCTCCTCCTGCACTGCTCGTTCGACAACCTCGTCTGGGGCAACGTCAAGCCGGGCGACCCACCGGTCCTCGTTCGGGACGCCAACAACCGACCCGCGTATCTGATCGTTCGGTTCCCGCCCCAGCACATCGTCGAGAAGGCGTTCTTCGAGGTCGCCGCCGGCATCCCGGTCAAGAATCCGCCGCGGCCGGCCGGTGTCCCGTCAGGCGTCGTGACTGACCCCGACACGGCGAAGCCGTCGGAGGCGCTCGAACGTCCGCCGATCTGGGCGTCGATCTCGGGCGACAGCCGGCTTGTCTTCCGGGTCTCCGACGAGGCCGTCACGTACACCCTCGAGGGCATCCTCGATGCGATGTCGCGGCTCGACCTCGTCGTCGCGCCGACGGCGCTGCCGCCATCCGATCCGATCGCCGTGCCCTGGCGGCAGCTCGTGACCGATGTCAAGGTCGATGCGGCGATGCTGGTCGGCGGCGGCCAAGGGCGACGATCCGGGCCGATTCGCCGGCGCGAGGCCGACGCGACTGCCGAGGTCCTCGCGTTCGCCCGGCTGTCGCGGACGGCTGCGGCCTTCGAGCGACGATTCGGCACCGAGAGCGCCGTTCGAACGGTCTCCGCGTCACGGGTCGGCGAGCGGCTCGGGCTGGGAGAACGGCCCGGACTGACCCGCAAGCCCGGGACCGGCATTCGGCGTCGCTCGAAGCCGCCGCTGCCATCATCGCCATCCGATCATCAGACGGCCCTCGAGCTGCCCTGGCGGCTCATCGTGTCGCCGAACTCGAACGGGGCGTGGGGCCACAGCCCCGAGATCGTCGAGCACAACGATCGCGTCGAGCTGTGGCACACCCGCCTCGGCACGAGAGGCGCCGACGACGACGGCGCGCCGACGGTGGTCGAAACGCCGGCGAGGGATCGCGCGATTCGCGCCATCTGGGCGCGCGACTGGGCTGAGCTGCAACGGCCCTTCACGTCGCCGCCGACGTCGGCCGACTTCCCCGATGCGGACCAGTCGCAGGACCGGCCGGCGCAGGTTCGGACATCCCTCAACAGCCGCGACCGGATGATGCTCGTCCACGAGACGTCGAACTTCCATCTGACGCGGAGCGGCGCCGATTGGCCGCCGCAGGCCGTGCCCGTCGAGCGCCTGATGCTGTCGACCATCGGCGGTTGGCTGGAGAGCCGAGTCCTTTTCCCCACGCTGCCCGACGGGGCCTTGACGATCGAAGAGTGGAAGCACGTCGCGGCGATGGCGCGCGACCACGAGGTCAAGGTCGTCTACGCCGGGTTCCTGCTGCCGTTCGGCCACAAGGCGTCGCTGGTCAAGGTCACCGAGCGGAAGATCGTCAAGGGCCCGACCGGGCCGACGGCGTATGCGTTCCAGCGGATGTTCATCATCGTCCGCGAGCCCGAGAAGCAGTTCACGGCCTCGACGATCCTGGGCGGCGCGACACGGGCCGACCTCGCGATGCCGTTGAAGACGGTCCGAATCCTGACCCGGCTCACGCCGGACCTCGATCCGCCGACCCAGATGCCACCGGCCAGCGCCTCCGGCTACATGTTCGTGCCGTACGTCGGCCAGGCGCCATTTCCGTTCAAGCTCGTGGCCGTCGACCGGGAGGGCAACACCGTCGAGTTCCGCGCCCCGCTGACATTCATGGAGCGCGATCGCGCTGAGTCCGCCGCCACGCTGAACCAGTCGCTCGCCAGCTACAACAACCTGTCGGGATATGAGCGGCGGATGCCGCTCAACGGCCAGCGGCTGGCCTACGCGGACAGTCAGCGGCCGGACGACACGACACTGGCGACTGACGGCCTGACGTTCAATACCGCGATTCTCCCAAACCCGTTGCCGCCGCAAGACCTCGCGCGCTTCCTGCCCGTCCTCAAGCAGGCGGACACCGTCGTCCCGGCGATGAGCGCCCTGGCCGGAGCGGCCAAGGTCATCAGCTTCGAATACCCGCCCGCGTACCTCACGTCCGGCTTCGCGAACAACAAGGCCGAAGCCTTCCTGCAGGTCGTCGGGGCGGCCGCCCCGATGGAGTTCGCGGGCCAGAGCGACCGGTCGGGCGGGCTCATCACCCCGAGCGTCAACGTGAGCGGGCTCAGCCGCCTGACCGGACCGATCGGGGGTGATGTCCAATCCGCCATCGCCGGGGCGGCGGGCTTCAACCTCGACCA
>JBKPRF010000068.1:0-3863 GCA_046734475.1 Chloroflexota bacterium | reverse complement strand
CGGCCACTCCTGGTGCGGCGATCTGACCTGGGTCACGAGGCCGAGGTCATGCGGATCGACCATCAGCAGCACCGCCGCGACTGCCTGGATCGCTCGCCCGGCACCTACGAGCGCGACATCCAGGTCGTCCCGCCGCCAGCTCTCCCTGGGCTCACCGAGGCCGTCAGCCCCCTTGGATACGGAGGTCCCAACGCCGGGATCGGCCCGGATCACGGGCTCGTACGTCAGCCAATAGGCAGTGGTCTGGAGTTCCAGCTCGGGCAGGTCGATCGGTCCCCAGCCGACGTTCTCGTCCGTGCCGAACTTGAGCTTCTTGAAGAGCGTCACGAGGCTCGCGACCATCACCTCCCCGTGGACCCGCCGGCCGCCGGCCGCCGGCGCCGAAGCGAAGACGTCGAGCGGCTTGAGGGTCACCGCTCGGTTGGCGTACGTGTAGTAGTCGGTGTCGACGCGCCGGACGTAGGCCTTCCGCTCAGCCCAATCGAGCCGGTCGACGTGGTACTGGATGCTGTCGTGGAGATAGATCGCCTGGGTGTGGACGAGGACCTGGGCCGCGAACAGGTCGACCTCGCCGATGACCTTGGGCCGATCGGGCGTCGTGTCGACGATGACGACGTTCTCCGGTGCCGCGGTCCGGAGGCTCACCTCCGAGGCCGGGAAGTTCTCCGAGCTCCAGTACCAGCGACCATCGCCCGACTGCCGGATGTGGCCCTCCTCGGCGATGAAGGCGAGCAGCTCGTCGACGTCGCCCGGGCCGAACACCTCACCCGGCTCGAAGGGCCGCTCGAAGGTCGCGCACCGAAGATGGGCGAGCAGCACATGCAGGTTGTCGGGATCGAGTCGCGCCTCCTCGGGCGAGCCGTCGAGGACGAACTCCGGATGGTGGATGACGTACTGGTCGACCGGCGAGCCGCTCGCGACGAGGACGCCGACGCTCGTCTCCCGGCGCCGCCCGGCCCGCCCGAGCTGCTGCCAGGTTCCGGCGATCGAGCCCGGGTAGCCGGCCAGCACCGAGACGTCGAGCGCCCCGATGTCGACCCCGAGCTCGAGCGCGTTCGTGGAGACGACGCCCAGGACTTCCCCGTCGCGGAGGCCTCGCTCGATCGCCCGACGCTCGGTTGGCAGATAGCCGCCGCGGTAGCCGCGGATGCGGGAGCGAGGCCCGAGGTGCTCACGGAGGGCCTCTCGCAGGCCGGTCAGGAGGATCTCGACCGCGACCCGGGCCCGGCCGAAGACGATCGTCTGGCGGCCAGCCCGCAGGAACGGCAATGCCCAGCGCTGGGCGTGGGTGAGGGCGGAGCCGCGCGCGCCGGTGGCGGGATCGAGGAGCGGCGGGTCGACGAGCAGCACGTGTCGTTCGCCCGCGGGCGCACCGTTCCGGTCGATCAGGCGGGGTGTCCGGCCGGTGAGCTGCGCGGCCAGCTCGGCCGGGTTCCCGATCGTCGCCGAGGAGCAGACGATGATCGGGTTCGAGCCGTAGTGGCGGCACAGCCGAAGCAGGCGCCGGAGGACGTTCGCGACGTGGCTGCCGTACACCCCGCGGTACGTGTGCAGCTCGTCGATGACGATGATCCGGACCTGCTCGAAGAGCTGGAACCACTTCGTGTGATGGGGCAGGATCGCGGCGTGGAGCATGTCCGGATTCGTGACCACGACCTGGCCCGCGCCACGGATGACCGAGCGAATCGGCGCCGGCGTGTCGCCGTCGTAGGTCGCGGCCTTGACGTCCAGGCCGCTCGCCCCGGCCAGCCCGGCGAGCTCCGCGACCTGGTCCTGGCCGAGGGCCTTGGTGGGGAACAGGAACAGGGCCCGCGCCGACGGGTCCTCGGCGAGGGCCTGCAGCACCGGCAGCTCGTAGCACAGGGTCTTGCCGGACGCCGTCGGCGTGACCACCACGACGTCCTCGCCGGCGTGCACCGCCTCGACCGCCTCGGCCTGATGGGCATAGAGCGATGTGATCCCGCGCTCCTCGAGGCCGTGTCGAATGCGGGGATCGAGCCACTCAGGGAACGGCGCGGTGACGGCCTCCCGCCCGGGCAGGACCCGGTGGTGGACGACCGCCGCCGCGAGCGAGGGCTCCTCGAGCAGCCGGCCGAGGACCGCCTCCGTGGTCGCCGGCGCATAGGTCCGCATCCCGCCCTCCGATAGAACGTCCGTTCGATTTGGCTGCAGTCTAGCGGCAGCGTCGAGCCCCGGCTTGCCATCTCGGCTGTCACAACGAACTGCACCGGACCCTTCCGGACCCTGTTGACACCGATGGAATCGCGTAGCTACGCTCGGCCGAATGGAGCAGCGCGGGCCGTTCGATGCCGATCGAGCGGAAGAGACCTCGGCCGCCGACAAGCCCCGGCTCGACCCTGGCGGATTGCCGATGCCGGCGATCTCTCGGCGCCGCCTCGGCCAGGTCGCCGGGTTGCTCGCGGCCGGCTGGCTCGTGCTCGGGTTCGGACGACAGGTCGCCGAAGCCTCCGCCGCCTCGGATCGAGCGGCGGGGATGCGGAGCGAGAACGCCACGCTGAAGAGCCAGGTCGCCTCACTCCAGCAGGACCTGGCGCGGGTCCAGGACGGCCGCTTCGTCCAGCTCGAGGCGCGGGCCCACGGGCTCGGCTCGGCCGGCGAGATCCCGTTCACGCTCGAGGCGGGCGCGGCCGCGCCGGGGCCCGCTGCTCCGGGCTCGGCGGCGGTCCGGCTCGGTGCCTCACCCGACCGCGGCTCGCCGCTCGACGGCTGGCTCGAGACGCTGTTCGGCCCGGATCACTGACGGCCGACTACAATCCGTCGCCCGTGGCTGGGTAGCTCAGTGGTAGAGCAAGCGGCTCATAATCGCTAGGTCACAGGTTCGAATCCTGTCCCAGCTACCAATCCCCCTCTCAGATCCCGACGCGCTTCCACGCGACCGACACGCGGGCGCGCTTCGCCGGCAACATCCATGCAGCGGCAGCGTCCGTATCTCATGTCGGGTACGGGTCCGCATAGGCCAACCGTCTCAGCGGGCTCGCAGGACCCCTCGTCTATACTCGCCGGCGGGAGGCCCATAACCGCCCGTCCCGATCCGGAGGCTCTCGTTGAATCCACGATTCATGCGCAACGGGCTGTTGATGCTCGTGCTGGTGATGGGCGTCTCGGCCCTCCTCTACACCTGGCTGGCCGGCTCGTCACAGCCGCAGCCCGTCGGCTGGGGTGACTTCCTCTCCCGTGTCCAGGCCGGCCAGGTCGACACGGTCGTCCAACAGGACACGACCCTGACCGTCAAGGACAAGGACGGCAAGACCTATACGGTCATCGCCCCCGGCGTGCCGGGCGTGAATGCCGACTACCTCAAGGACATCCAGTCGGCCGCCACCACAGGCGGCCAGACCTTCCCGGTCCAGAACTACTCCGTCGAGAAGTCGCCCGACAACTCATGGATCGGGCTCGTCCTGACGGGCCTCCTGCCGCTCGTGATCATCGGCGGCTTCATCTATTTCATGATGCGACAGGCCCAGGGCACGAATAACCAGGCTCTCAGCTTCGGCAAGAGCCGGGCCCGGATGTTCCTCGGCAACAAGCAGGTCGTGACGTTCAACGACGTGGCCGGGGTCGACGAGGCCAAGACCGAGCTCCAGGAAGTCGTCGAGTTCCTGAAGTATCCGGAGAAGTTCAACACCCTCGGCGCCCGCATCCCGCGCGGCGTGCTGCTCGTGGGACCGCCCGGCACCGGCAAGACCCTCATGGCCCGCGCCGTCGCCGGCGAGGCCGGCGTGCCGTTCTTCAGCATCTCCGGCTCGGAGTTCGTCGAGATGTTCGTCGGCGTCGGCGCGAGCCGCGTCCGCGACCTGTTCGACCAGGCCAAGCGCAACTCGCCGTGCATCGTCTTCGTCGAC
>JBKPRF010000067.1:0-3839 GCA_046734475.1 Chloroflexota bacterium | reverse complement strand
CCCCCCCCCCCACCGAGAACTACACTTAGGCTTACTCGTCGGCAGCGTCAGATGTGTATAAGAGACAGGTCCATTTCCTGTTCGACCTGGCCAAGGAGACCGGCGCCCCGATCGACCTCCACTGCGACGAGACCGACGACGAGCAGAGCCGCTTCCTCGAGGTCGTCGCGGCGCGGACGATGCGCGACGGGATGCAGGGTCGCGTCGTCGCCGGGCATACGACCGCGATGGCCTCGTACAACGACAACTACGCGTTCAAGCTGATCCAGATCCTGAAGAAGGCCGGCGTGACGATCGTGGCGAACCCGCTCGACAACATCGTCCTCCAAGGCCGCTTCGACACCTATCCGAAGCGGCGCGGGATGACCCGCGTGAAGGAGCTCGACGCCGCCGGGATCAACGTCGCCTGCGGCCATGACTCGATCATGGATCCCTGGTACCCGCTCGGCCGGGGCTCGATGCTCGACGCGATCTCGATGCTCGTCCACGTCGGCCAGATGACCGGCCGGAGCGAGCTCTTCCGGGCCTACGACATGGTCACCGTGAACCCGGCCCGCGCGGCCGAAGTCCCATGGGGAGTGAAGGAGGGATTGCCGGCGAACTTCGTCGTCTTCGATTGCGCCGACGAGGCCGAGGCGATCCGGCTCCGGCCCGCAGCCCGTTGGGTGGTCCGGGCCGGGCGGGTCGTCGCCGAGACTGCGCCAGCCCAGAGCGTGGTCCACCAGGCCGGGCAGACACACCCGGTCACGTTCACCCGGTAGTGACGCGGTAGAGGAGGACTGGATGACTGCTGATGCGATGCCCGGCGCGATGGATCTCCCGCGCGCCGGGGACATGCCAAGTCGCGAAGGCGACTTCACGGTGGAGGGTCACGGCTTCGAGCCGATCCCCGACTCGGCCCGATACGGCTCCGTCGGCCGGATCTTCACGGTCTGGTTCACGCCCAACCTCGTGCCGGCGGCGTTCGCGATCGGGACCCTCGCGGCCGCCGACTTCCTGCAGCTCGGATTCGTCACGGGGCTCGCGTCGATCGTCGTCGGCAACCTCGTCGGCGCGTTCATCGTCGCCCTGCTCTCGCAGATGGGCCCGCAGACGGGGATGGCCCAGATGCCGCTCGCCCGGCTGGCCTACGGCAAGTCGATCGTCCTGCCGGGGCTGCTCAACTGGATCACGTGCATCGGTTGGGACGGGATCAACAACATCTTCGGGGCGATCGCGATCACGATCATCGTCCCGGCGGTTCCGTTCTGGCTGGCCCTCATCCTCATCGTCGTAGCCCAGGGCCTGCTCGGCGTCGTCGGGTACGAGGCGATTCACACCTTCGAGAAGTACATGGCGATCGTCCTCGCGATCCTCTTCGCGGTGGTCACCGCCGTGATCCTGCCGAAGGCCTCGACCGGCCTGGCCCGAACCGACGGGATGACCGGCGCGGACCAGATCGGCGCCTTCATCCTGTTCAGCTCCATCACGGCGAGCTTCGTGCTGGCCTGGGCGCTGTACGCCTCCGACTACAGCCGCTACTTGCCGCGGACGGCGAGCCGCAGCCGGATCTTCTGGTGGACGCTCCTCGCGCTCACGCTGTCGGCCGGCTGGATCGAGGCCCTCGGTCTGCTCGTGGCCGACAAGGCGACCGCCGGGCCCGTCCAGGTCATCAACGACCTGCTCGGCGGGGGGCTCGTCGGGCTCATCGCGATGGTCGCGATCGTTCTCGGCACGATCGCGGTCAACGCCCTCAACGACTACACCGGCTCGCTGTCGCTCCAGGCGGCAGGCGTCCGGATCCCACGGATCTACTCGGCGATCACGGTGGCGGTCCTCGGCTTCCTCTTCACCCTGTATCTGAACAGCGGCGACTTCGCGACGAAGTTCGAGAACTACCTGCTCTTCATCAGTTACTGGATCGCGCCGTGGGCCGCAGTGGTCCTGGCCGACTGGTGGCTGCGCGGCCGCCAGGCCGACGTCAGCCGGCTGACCGATTTCGGCGGCCTGCCGTCCGGGGCCGCGGCGCTGGCGTCGCTCGTCATCGGATTCGTCGTCTCGCTGCCGTTCCAGACCTCCGTCTTCGGGGGCGAGATCGCGGAGAGCACCGGGCTCCCCATCAACACCATCGCCGCGAACACACTCCACTACGCGGACATCGCGTACGTCGTCGGCTTCGCCGTGGCGTTCGTCCTGTACTGGCTGCTCGCTGGACGGGCGATCCGTCGCATGAGCTGACCTGCCAGAGCCCTGTGAAGGCCCCGGCCGTCGGCCGGGGCCTTCTCTTGTCGCTGCCGTTCCGGTAGGCTCGGCAACCTTCGGGGGCGGAGGTGCGCAAGCGCGGGAGTCCAGGCGTGGTCGGGAAGCAGTCGCGGATTCGCGCCGCCCCGGTCCTGGTTGCCGTCGCCCTCGCGATGGCCGCGCTCGCCCCGGCAACCGTCCGGCCCGTGCTGGCGGTGCTGCCCCCGCCCCCATGCCAGGTCAACTGCACGGACCTGACGGTCGTGCTCAGCGGTACCGGATCGGGCAAATGGCAGAGCACCAACAGCAGCTACGTGCCCAATAACCTCCTGAACTGCGTGCTGACCAACGGGCAGATGTCCGGGACCTGCTTCTACAAGTTCCAGAACCAGTACCCGCCGGCGAACATCACCGTCTACTACCTCGTGAGCTCGGCCGTGGACAACGACTACTGCAACTCCAACACGAACTCGTGCGGCCCGGGGCAGTACAAGGGCAGCCTGACCTTCTACCAGAACACGAGTGTGAACAACTGGAGCTTCAAGCCGGATCCAGGCAGCTGGAGCCACGTCTCGATCGCGATCAACGGCACGGGATCCGGCACAGTGATCACGGCCGGCCTGACGTGCACGACGGCGACGAGCCCCTGTTCGACGGCCAACCCCGGGACTCCCTCGACGGTCTACTTCGACGAGACGCCCGGTCCGGGGTCGTATTTCAACGGCTGGTCGGTGTCTACGTGCGGCACGATGCAGTCCTGCGGCTATCCGGGCCCTGACGCCTACGCCACGGCGACGTTCAACACCGTCGGTGGTCCGACGCCATCGCCCTCCGTGCATCCCACGCCATCACCGACGGCTGCGCCCACGGCAACACCAAACCCGTCGGCTGCGGCCTCGCATACGCCGGCGCCTTCGGCTTCGATCGGCGGTGGCGCCACCCCGGCGCCGGGCCAGACGTTCGCGTCGGGCCAGACACTCGCGCCCGGTCAGACACTGGCCCCTGGGCAGACGGAGCCAGCTGGAAGCGGCTCGGACGTTCCGGGATCCTCGGACGCCGGCGGATCGCCGGGCGCCTCGCAGGACGTCGCCGCTCTGACTTCCGGCGAGCCGGGTGCGCATGGATCACCGGCCGCCGGTGACATCTCCGGTGTCGCTGCCAACAGCGACAACAGCCTGACCGTGGCGATCGTCATCGCCGCGGGGCTGATCGTGGCCGGTCTGCTCGTGGCCGTGGCGATCCTGGCCGCCACGCGGATGCGGCGCCGGCCGACGGCAGACTCGGCTGGCGGTGAGGACCGCTAGAGCTTCGACGGCGCGGGCTAGGACAGCTCCGGGACTGGCGTCGAGCGACAGCCCCGGCTCGGGCCGGCACACTGCCTCGATGACCTTCGATGTCGCCGCCGAGTCCTACGACCGGTTCATGGGTCGGTACTCGGGTCCGCTCGCCCCCCAGCTCGCGGACTTCGCCGGGATCGCGGCCGGCCAGCGCGCGCTCGACGTCGGCGCCGGCACGGGCGCGCTGACCGCGGAGCTCTTGCGACGGCTCGGTCCCGATCGAGTGGCGGCCGCCGAGCCATCGACATCCTTCGTCGCCGCGCTTCGGGCGCGGTACCCGGG
>JBKPRF010000066.1:0-3832 GCA_046734475.1 Chloroflexota bacterium | reverse complement strand
GGTTCGGACGGCGCCCACGGTTCTGCCGAAGCCGACGGTTCCGGCGGCGCCGACGCTTCCGCGGGCCCGGATCGGCCGAGGATCGCGGATCCCAGCGTCGCGGAGGAGGAGTACGGCAAGTGGCACGAGCGGTGCGCCCGGATCCGCTCCGACGGCGAGCTCCTGGACCTCGCGATCCGGCGAAGCATCGCCGACCTGCGGCTGCTCCAGAACGACGGCCCGAAGCCCGGCGAGCACTACATCGCCGCCGGGATCCCGTGGTTCACCACGTTGTTCGGGCGCGACAGCCTCATCACCGCGATCCAGATCGTGCCGTTCATGCCGGACGTCGCGAAGGCGACGTTGCGGGTCCTCGCCGACTGGCAGGCGACCGAGGACGACCCGGAGCGGGACATGGAGCCGGGCAAGATCCTGCACGAGCTCCGGGTCGGCGAGATGGCCCGCACCGGGGAGCTGCCCCATCGCCCGTACTACGGCAGCATCGACGCGACGCCGCTGTGGCTGATCCTCCTCGAGGAGACGTACCGCTGGACCGGCGACCTCGACCTGGTCCGGTCGCTGTGGCCGAATGCCCTCGCCGCGCTCGAGTGGATCGATCGCTATGGCGATCGCGACCGCGACGGCTTCGTCGAATACGAGCGTCGGAACCCCGATGGGCTCTACAACCAGGGCTGGAAGGATTCGGGCGATGCCGTCCGCCATCGAGACGGCACGATCGCCGAGGCCCCGATCGCCCTCGTCGAGATCCAGGGCTACGTCTACGACGCGAAGCTCCGGCTGTCGAGCCTCGCCCGGCGGCTTGGCGACACGGCCCTGGCCGATCGGCTCGCAGCCGACGCCGCCGCGCTGCGATCGCACTTCGACGCGGCGTTCTGGATGGAGGACCGGGGCTACTACGCGATGGCCCTCGACGCCGAGAAGCGCCAGGTGGCGACGATCGCCTCGAATCCGGGCCACTGCCTCTGGAGCGGCATCATCCCGGCCGAGCGGGTCGATAAGGTCATCGCCACGCTGCTGGACCCGGCGATGGATTGCGGCTGGGGCGTCCGGACCTACGCCTCGGGTCAGCCGGGGTTCAACCCGGTCGGCTACCACACCGGCAGCGTCTGGCCCCACGACAACTCGATCATCGCCGCCGGGATGAAGCGGGCCGGCCGCCACGACGCCGCGGATCGGATCGCGTCGCGGATGTTCGAGGCGGCCCAGCACTCGCCGGACTTCCGGCTCCCGGAGCTGTTCTGCGGCTTCGATCGCGGGCTCGCCGACGTGCCGGTCCCCTATCCCGTGGCCTGCTCCCCGCAGGCCTGGGCCGCCGCGACCCCGCTGTTCCTCCTGCAGACGATGCTCGGGATGCGGGCCAATGCCGCCGACGGCATCCTCGAGCTCGACCGGCCGCATCTCCCGTCGTGGCTCGGCAAGGTCACGGTCCACGAGCTGCAGGTCGGCGACCAGCAGGTCGACCTGCTGTTCCATCGCTGGCGCGGCAGCACGACGAGCGCCGAGGTGCTCCGCCGGACCGGCTCCCTGGAGATGGTCATCCGGGTCTGAATCGGCCCCAGGCGGGACTGAATCGGCCCCAGGGCCGCCCGGCGTGGCTGTCCAAACGCGATTGCAAGGGCTCCGGACGAGGTGTATTTCGTTCCCGGCACCCTCCGACAGGCACGCTCGCCGCATCGGCTCGCGGCCCTTCGCGAGCCGCTGACAGTGAGAGGTGGAACCCCATGGGTATCGTGGCCTGGATCGTGCTCGGCGCCATCGCCGGCTATCTCGCCGGCCTGCTCGTCCGCGGTGACGAGGGGATGGGCGTCATCGGGCACATCGCGCTCGGGATCGTCGGCGCGCTCGTCGGCGGGTTCCTCGCCGGCGCGTTGTTCGGCAGCAACCCGGTCAACGGCGTGGATCTCGGATCGATCATCGTCGCGACGATCGGCGCCGTCATCGCGGTCATCGTCTGGAACGCCGCCACGGGTCGGGCGCGAACGGGACGCGGCGTCGTCTGATACGGGGATGCAATCCCCGCTCTGCGGGGCCGCGCACTTCCGAGAGGATCGTCCTGCAACGATCCGATTGACGCGGCGATCCCTCGTCGCCACGTTCCCTCCCTCGGGAGCCCGGTCCGCCCGGCCGGGGTCCCGCCCTCCTCCGACCGTCCGGCAACGGACGGTCGCACCCTTTTTCAGGGCGGAGGCGTGTCCCTGAGGGGAAACAACAGCCCGCCGGACGTTGCGTCCGGCGGGCTTGCTCTGTACGGCTGCCGCGCCCCGTGGGCGAGGCCGCCTGGCCTAGCTGGTGCGGGCCGGTCGGGAGGTCTTCTGGCGGTCGACCATCTGGAGGCCGATCGCGGCCGCGGGTGCGAGCGCGACGAGAATCAGGAGGCGCGGCGCCCCGCCGATCAGCAGCCCCGCCGCGAGCCCGAGCGACAGTGTCGCCCCCGCGGTGAGCGTGTTGTCGGAGCCCTGCTCGATGGCGCGCAGCGCGTCGGTCATCAGGCCCCGCGAGACGCGGGCGACCTCCGGCATCTGCTGGCCCAGGTCGCGGAGCGCGGCACGCGCCTCCGTGGCCATCGCTTCCGTCCGATTCTCGGTGGTCTCGAGGTCCGTGGTCGTGGCATTCGTGGTCATGGTTTCCTCCTTCACTCGATGAGCTGGGATGTCACTGGGTTGTAAGCGGATGGCCGGGGCCTGCGGGCCGCTGGCAGGAGCCCGTCGGTACGGTGGCCTCCGGAGCCGAGAGCTCCGACACAGGAGGTGCCACCACGATGGACGACATCAAGCGAGAAGCCCGCGACGTGAAGACCGACGCCAAGGACGCTTGGCGCAAGGCCGACGGCGAATCGCTCGGCGACAAGGCCGCGACGGCCCGAGACCGGGTCGAGGATGCGGCCAGGGACGCCGGCGACACGCTCCATCGGGGCGTCGACGACGCGAGCCGGGACGCGGCCTACCAGCGCGGCCGGATCGACCAGGAGATCGATCGGGACGAGCCGGCCTGAGCCGCTCATTGTCGAGCGAGGCGCGCCGCGCCAACCGGCCGGCGCGCCTTTTCCATGGTCGGGGCGGCCACCCGGGTAGCGTCGGCGGTCGAGGCCGGGACATCGAGGCGGACGCTCCTCGGGTCGATCGCCGCCCGCTCGGTCGCGCACCACGGGCAGATACCCAGCTCGATGCCCGACCACTTGCCACACGAGCCGCAGGCGGCCTCGAGCCATGTCGCGCAGCTGGGGCAGCGGCGCCAGCCCTCCTCGCGGACCTCCCCACAGCCCGGGCAGGCGCCGTCGGTCAATCGCTCGATCGCATCGGCGGCCATGGCCCGAGCCAGCTGGGCCGACCGCTCCTGGGCCGCGGTGGAGCGCGGCCGGGCGAGGAGATAGATGGGCAGGGAGAGCACCAGCAGCAGCGGCGTCGAGACGAGGATCCAGCCGACGCCGCCGAGCTGGGCAAGCTCGGAGTCGCTGCGGCGGGCCATGTCGAGGTACACCCACCAGGCCGCCAGGAGCCAGAGGACCACGAGGACAGCCGCGACCACCGGCGCCGCGCCGGCGATGAGGCTGCCGAGCAGCTCCGTGGGGTTCGTCATCGGGTTCCGGGTCAGTCTCGGCTGCGGGCGTGTCCGAAGGCGCGCGCGTGCGGCGGCTTTCGAGTTGCAGATGAATGTCGCGGCCGGGTCGGCTCCCGCCTGCGCAGCACACGAAGCAGCGCGAGCTCGTCGGCACGGGTCGGCGGGCCGGCCCTGGTTGGCGGCAACGCGGCCATGCCGTCCGGGATCGCGTCGGGATCGAGGAGGCCCGGATGGATGTAGCTGGAGCGGGCCACGGCCGGGGTGTTGCGAAGGC
>JBKPRF010000065.1:0-2257 GCA_046734475.1 Chloroflexota bacterium | reverse complement strand
TTCCCGAGATGTCCACGAAGACATTCGCGACCGGGCTGGAGCCGTCGGTGATCGTCCCTGAGACGGTGATTCCCGAGGCAAGCTTGATGTTGATGCCGACCGTGTTGCCCGTGACCGTGAACGACGTGGCCGTGGTCGGATCCGTCGTGCTGCTCGCGCCGGCATACCAGGTGGTCAGGTAGTTGCGGGGACTCTCACCGATGGCGATCGCGTAGTAGGTCCCAGCCGTGACGCCGCGGATCGTGAAGGTCCCGTCTCCGGCGGACTCCGCCGATCCTCCGCAGAACGTGGGATCGTCCGTGCAGATGCCGACACCGATGCCACTGACGCCGACATTCGAGGCATTGGTGATCTTGCCGGAAACCGTGAACCCCGTCGGCAAGGAGAAATTGATGCCGCTCGGGTTCGGCGAGGTCGCGGCTGCCGGCGATGCAACTGACAGCGCCCCGAGGAGCCCGATGGCCAGCGCGATGGCCAACGGCCGACCGAAACCATGGTGAATCGACCGTTCGACGCGCATCGAGATCCCTCCCAAGCCCTGGCCTCGCCCGGTCACGCATGATGACAGCCGCCGCGTGACGGCGTCGGTCCGGTTCGGTGCCTTGCTAGGATTCGCGAACCGTGGTCACCGACGCCGAGTCAGTCCCGCCCGCCGTCGCCGATCTCGACACGATCGTGTCGCTCTCGAAGCGGCGCGGCTTCATCTTCCCGTCGAGCGAGATCTACGGCGGCATCAACGCCGTCTGGGATTACGGCCCGCTCGGCGTGGAGCTGAAGAACAACGTGAAGCGGGCCTGGTGGCAGGCGATGGTCCAGGAGCGCGACGACATCGTGGGCCTCGACGCCGGGATCCTCATGCACCCCCAGGTGTGGGTGACCTCGGGCCACGTCGGCTCGTTCGCCGATCCGATGGTCGAGTGCCAGACCGACCACCGTCGCTTCCGGCTCGACGAGCTGCCCGGCACCGAGAACCTGACCGCCGCCGACCTGGCCGATCCGGGCATCGTCCAGCGGCTCGGGCTCAAGTGCCCCGTCGATGGCGGGCCGCTGTCGCCACCGCGCCGGTTCAACCTCATGTTCCAGACCCACATGGGTCCGGTCGAGGACGAGGGCTCCGTCATCTATCTCCGGCCCGAGACTGCCCAGGGCTCGTACGTCAACTTCAAGAACGTCCAGGGCTCGACCCGCAAGAAGCTCCCGTTCGGGATCGCCCAGATCGGCAAGAGCTTCCGGAACGAGATCAGCCCCGGCAACTTCGTGTTCCGGATGCGCGAGTTCGAGCAGATGGAGATGCAGTACTTCGTCCGGCCCGACGACGCGGCGGCGAGATTCGAGGAGTGGCTGCCGCGCCGCTTCGACTGGTACGTCCGCTACGGGGTCTCGCGGGAGCGGCTTCGCACCCGCGAGCACCGGCCCGACGAGCTGGCCCACTATGCCAAGAAGGCGGTCGACGTCGAATACCGCTTCCCGTTCGGCTGGAAGGAGCTCGAGGGCGTCCACAACCGCGGCGACTTCGACCTCTCGCGCCACGCCGAGGCGTCGGGCGAGAATCTCGAGTACTTCGACCCTGCGACCGAGGAGCACCTGATCCCGTGGATCGTCGAGACCGCGGCGGGCGCCGATCGGGCGGCGTTCACGTTCCTCATCGACGCGTACCGCGAGGACGAGGTGAAGGGGGAGCGGCGGGTCTCGCTCGCGCTGCACCCGGACCTCGCGCCGTACAAGGTCGCGGTCCTGCCGCTGCTCAAGAAGCGCCCCGAGATCGTCGAGCTCTGCCACCGGATCCTGGCCGACCTGAAGCGCGATCTCATGGCCGTCTATGACGACACGGCCGCGATCGGCAAGCTCTACCGCCGACAGGACGAGATCGGGACGCCGTGGTGCGTGACGGTCGACGTCGACTCGCTCGAGGACGGCGCGGTGACGATCCGCGATCGCGACGCGATGACACAGGAGCGGGTGCCGGTCGAGGGCGTGAAGCAGGCGATCCTCGATCGCATGGCCGCGGCGCGCGCCTGACCGCCCGCCTGCAACCGAATCGCGCCTCCGCGTGTTCAGCGTTTCGATGGACACCATGACCGCCGGGATCGTCGCCTTCGACACCGCCCTCGGCACCTGCGCGGTGCGGTGGACCTCGGCCGGCATCGCCGGCGTCCGGCTGCCCAGCCCCAGGACCGACGCCCTGCCCCGAGCCGACAGCGTCGACGTGCCACCGCCGATCCGCGGGGTCATCGAGCAGATCACGGCCCTCCTGGCG
>JBKPRF010000064.1:0-4303 GCA_046734475.1 Chloroflexota bacterium | reverse complement strand
GGGATCCTCAATGTCACGCCCGACTCGTTCTCGGGCGACGGCCTCCTGGCCGACGTTGCGGATCCCGTGGAGGCCTCCCTGGCCCTCGCGCACGAGATGGCCGAGGCCGGCGCGGAGCTTCTCGACGTGGGTGGCGAGTCGAGCCGGCCGGGTCACGACGTCGTGGATTCGGCGGCGGAGATCGCCCGGGTCGTGCCCGTGATCGAGGCGCTGCGGCGGACGCTTCCGGACATGCCGCTCTCGATCGACACGACAAAGCCGACGGTCGCGGCGGCCGCGATCGACGCGGGCGCCCACCTGGTCAACGACGTCTGGGGCGTGGCGCCCGACGATTCGCTGGCCCGTCTCGCCGCCGAGCGGGACGTCCCGATCGTCCTGATGCACAACCGGGCCGAGCCCCGCTATGGGGCGCTGCTGCCGGAGATCCTCGGCGAGCTCGAGGCGGCCATCGAGCGGGCGGTCGCGGTCGGAGTCCCGCGCGACCGGATCCTGGTCGACCCGGGCTTCGGCTTCGGCAAGACGGCCGAGCACAACCTCGCCCTGCTGCGCGACCTCGGCTCGCTGCGGCTCCTGGGCCGGCCGATCCTCCTCGGAACATCTCGCAAGTCGACGCTCGGCAAGGTCCTCGACCTGCCCGCCGACCAGCGCGTCGAGGCCACCCTCGCCACCACGGTGATCGGGATCGCGGCGGGCGTCGACATCGTGCGGGTCCACGATGTCCGGGCCAACGTCCGGGCCGCGCGGATGACCGACGCGGTCATCCGGTGAGCGACCGGATCGTCCTCGCGAACATGGTCTTCCAGGCCCGCCACGGCGTGGCCGACCGGGAGAAGGTCGAGCCGCAACGGTTCGAGGTCGACGTCGAGCTCGGGCTCGACCTGCAGCCGGCGGGGCTCGAGGACGACCTCACGCAGACCGTCGACTACGGGCCCGTGTACGACACGATCCGGCAGATCGTCGAATCGACGACGTACAACCTCATCGAGGCCCTGGCCGAAGCGATCTGCCACGAGCTGCTCGGGGAGCACGCCCGGATCCGCGAGGTCACCGTCCGGGTCCGAAAGCCCGAGGTCCGGCTCGGCGGGCCGCTCGATCACGCCTCGGTCGAGATCACCCGGCGCCGGTCGAGCTAGCCGGCGCGAGGGCCGCGAGCCACTACAGGTTCGAGGGCCGTGTCCCGAGCGTGACGGCGATCGTGAGGGACTCGCTGCCCCGCAGTACGTGGATCTGGATCGTCTGGCCGGGGGCGTAGCCCGCCAGGACCGCGTCGAGCGGGTGCTCGTTGTCGATCGCCTGGTCCTCGATCGAGACGATGATGTCGCCGTCCTTCAGGCCGGCCTTCGCGGCCGGGCTGTCGGCCGTGATCGCGGGCAGCTCGTTGCCCTGGGCGTCCGTGCCGGGTCCGATCAGCGCGCCCTTGTCGACGGTCAGGTGCTTGTCGGCCTTCAGCTGGAGGTCGATCTCCTCGTAGCGGATGCCGATGTACGGCCGGGCCAGCTCCTCGCCGGCGAGGGCCTGGCTCATGATCGGCTTGGCGATGTCGATCGGAATCGCGAAGCCGATGCCGTTCGAGCCCTGGGCGACCGCGGTGTTGATTCCGATGACGTTGCCGGCGGCGTCGAGGAGCGGGCCGCCGCTGTTGCCGGGATTGATCGCGGCATCGGTCTGGATGAGGTCGTTCAGCCGGACCCCGGCCTCGACCACGACGGACCGTCCGGTCGCCGAGACGATGCCGCTCGTGACGCTGTTCGTGTAGGTGCCCAGCGGGCTGCCGATCGCGATCGCGAGCTCGCCGACCTTCAGGTCGGCCGAGGCGCCGAGGGTCACCGAGGGCAGGCCGGTCGCGTCGATCCGGACGATCGCCAGGTCCGTCAGCGTGTCGATGCCGTACACCCGGCCGGTGAACTGCCGGCCGTCATTCAGCTCGATCGAGAGCTGCGAGGCGGTCGTCCCGTTCGAGTTCCGGACGACGTGGCGGTTCGTGAGGATCCAGCCGGCCGGGTCGAAGATGATCCCCGAGCCGACGCCCGTCTCCGGGATGGCGCCGCCGAGCTGATCGGTGCCTTCGGTCGAGGCGGTGATGCGCACCACGGCGGGATTGACCTTCGCGGCGACGTCGATGACCGCGGACGACTCGTCGATCGTCACCGCCTGGTGTGAGGCGGCAGGGGTGCCCGTGCCGCCCGCCGGCGCTGCCCGGTCGAGGGCGCCCGTCGCATCGAGCACGAGGACGGTGCCGCCCGAGGCGAGGATCGCGGAGAGGATGGCCGCGGCGATCACGGTTCGCGCGCCGCCGCCGCGTGAAGGCTTGGCCCGCGCGGTCGTTGACTCGGCCGGGTCGGGTTCGGGCTGGGTCAGTCCCGGCGAGGGTGCGACGGGCAGGGTCGGGACGGGCTCCGTGGCCTCGGAGGTCGCGGGATCGGCGGGGTCGTGAGGCGTGGTCCGGTCAGGGTCGAGCATGGTCGAGGCTCAGGGTGCGGGCTCCGGGTTCAGATTTGCTGAGAGTCCCGATGAAGGTTCCGCGATTCGCGGCGGGTCGCCGGCAGGCTCGCGCGGCTGCCTCGGGAGCGTGACGGTGAACGTCGAGCCCGAGCCGAGATGGCTCTCGACGTCGACCGTGCCGCCGTGCATCTCGACGATGCTCCGGACGATGGCGAGCCCGAGGCCGCTGCCGCTGCCGCGTGCCTCGCTCGCCCGCGAGCCGCGGAAGAAGCGGTCGAAGATCCGGGGCAGCTCGTCGGGGTCGATCCCGACCCCGGTGTCCGCCACCCTGATCGTCGCGCCGCCCTCGCTCGTCCCGCGGACGCTGACCCTGACCGTGCCGCCGCGGGGCGTGAACTTCAGGGCGTTGCCGACGAGATTCGTGACGACCTGGCCGATCCGGACGGGATCGTGGCGGACCCGGATCGCCTCGGCCGGGATGTCGGCGGCCAGCTCGACGCCGCGCCGGCGCGCGGTCGGCGTGGCCTGCTCCACGGCCGACTCGACCGCCGAGCGGACGTCGTCCGGCCGGAGATCGAGCAGGACGAGCCCCGAATCGAGCTTCGAGAGCTCGAGCAGGTTCTGGGCCAGCCAGTCGAGCCGCTCCAGCTGGGCCCGGCTCGCCTCGAGGAACTCGGCCCGAGTGCTCGGGTCGCTGGCGGCGCCCTCGACGAGCAGCTCGTTGAACGTCCGGAGTGCCGCGATCGGCGTGCGCAGCTCGTGCGAGACGTCGGCCAGGAACTCGCGGCTCCGGTCGCGGTCGCGGCGGATCGTGTCGACGCTGGCCTGCAGCCGCTCGGCCATCGCGTTGAACTGGAGCGCGAGCTCGGTCAGCTCGATCGCGCCGGAGCCCACCTCGTCGGCTGGGACGCGCCGCGCGAGATCGCCCTCGGCGAGGTCGCTCGTCGCTTCGGTGAGCCGCCGCAGCGGGATCGTGAACCGCCTCGCGAGGGTTGCCGAGACGATGACCGCCACGCCCAGCGCGGCCAGTCCGATGATCGCGATCAGGCCGGTGACATTCGCTATCGCCGTGGCCCGATAGGTGTAGGGGTTCGAGAGCGTGACCTCAATCGCGTAGGGCACGAGCGGGCCTGTGCGGGGGACGACGAGGGCGTCGCTCGTGATCGGCTCGCGCAGCTGGCCGGACAGCGGCGCTTCGGTCTGGCGGGCGGTGAGGTCGCCGTTCGAGGCCGGCATGAACTGGCCGTCGACGATCCGCCCCAGCCGGATGTGGACGTCGGCCTGGGCCAGGCGGTCGGCGAGGATCCGCTGCTGGCTCGCGCGGGAGAGCTCGGTGACGACCCCGATGTTCGCGACGTCGAGGGCGCTGACGATGGGGCCTGCGGGATTCGTGCCCTCGGCGACGTTGGCCACGTACTGGGCGACGCCGCGGGCGCGGGCCGAGAGGTCGTCGCGCTGCTGCTGGTCGAAGTACGCCCCGAGGCGGTTGATCACGAGCACGGCGACGAGCGCGACGGTGACGGCGACGACCGCGACGAACGCGCCGGTCAGGCGCGCCTGGAACGTGTGCGGGACGAACCGATCAGCGCTCGGCAAACGCATACCCGACGCCGCGGATCGTCTGGACGAAGGCCGGGTTCGTCGGGTCGTCCTCGAGCTTGTCGCGGAGGTGGCTCACATGGACGTTGATCGTCTTCTCGTCCTGGTCGAGGGCCTCGTAGTCGCGCAGCAGGTCGAGGAGCTCGGAGCGGGTGTAGACGCGCCCGGGGCGGCTGGCGAGGTGGCGCAGGATCTCGAACTCGGTCGGGGTCAGGCTGATCCGCCGCTGCCCGCGCTGGACTCGCCGCCGGTCGAGATCGAT
>JBKPRF010000063.1:0-4191 GCA_046734475.1 Chloroflexota bacterium | reverse complement strand
CATCCAGACCGACGCCGTAGTACTCGGACACGGCCTTCGCGATGCGCTCGGGGGTGATCTGGCGCTTCTTGGGGTTGTACAGCACGTTCGAGAGCACGGCCTGGGCCAGCTCGATCGAGATCGGCATGGCGCCCATCGAGGCGTATGCGACGATCCGGTTGAGGGCTCCCTCGAGCTCCCGGATGTTCGAGACGACCTTGCGGGCGATGAACTCGATCACGTCGGAGGAGATCGGGACCGCGCCCTCCTCGGCCTTCGCCCGAAGGATCGCGATGCGGGTCTCGAGGTCCGGTGCGGTCAGGTCCGCGATCAGGCCCCATTCGAAGCGGCTGCGGAGCCGCTCCTCGAGCGTCAGGATCGCCTTCGGCGGTCGGTCCGAGCTCAGCACGATCTGCTTGCCGTCCTCGTGGATCGCGTTGAACGTGTGGAAGAACTCCTCCTGGGTCCGCTCCTTGTCGGCGATGAACTGGATGTCGTCGATAAGGAGCAGGTCGATCCGCCGGTAGCGGGCCCGGAACTCGTCGATCTTGCCCTGCTGGATCGAGGTGATGAACTCGTTGGTGAACTTCTCGGAGGTCGCGTAGACGACCCGCTTGCGGGGGAACTTCGACGCGACCTGGTTGCCGATGGCGTGCATCAGGTGGGTCTTGCCGAGGCCCACGCCGCCGTACAGGAACAACGGGTTGTAGGCGTGACCCGGACGCTCGGCGACCGACAGCGAGGCCGCGTGGGCGAGGCGGTTGGCGGACCCGACGATGAAGTTGGCGAAGGTGTAGCGGGGGTTGATGTTCGTGGCCCCGCCCTCGCCCCCGACTCGAGTCGACTCGACCCGGACCACGGTGGAGGGGCTGCCCGACGGACGCGGCCCGACGGCGTCCTCGGCCATGACGCCGATCGGCGGCCGGGACCCGCCCGTGGACTCCGGCTCGACATGGCCGTTGCCCTCGTCGCTCGTTTGCCCGACGAAGAACTCGACCTGGACGCTGTACCCGACGAGCCGGGCGAGCGTCTGGGAGATCAGCGACCGGTAGCGGCTCTCGAGCCAATCCTTGGCGAAGCCGTTCGGGACCGAGATCCGGAAGCGGTTGTCGTCGACCTCGGCCAACGCGGTGTCACGGAGCCAGGTCTCGAAGTTCGCCGGCGAGAGGGATACCTGCAGCTCGCCGAGGGCTGCGCGCCAGACCTGCTTCGCATCCATAAGGTCGATAGGGCTCTCTGGTGGAGGACTTGGATGGACGGTGACGCGGCGTGTTCGGGCGAGGTTCGATCGGGCCGGCGCGGTGCTTGCGACGCGCTCGATTCTGGGCTGGCGAGGTCTCGTTCCCGGACCGCGAGCGGTCTCCGAAGACCTGATCCCCGGGCCGGGAGGTGGCAGACGGTAGCACCGCCGGCGCGACGCCGCAAGGCGAATCCGCGATACTCCCCGGGAGTATCAGCCGCCGGCCTCAGATTCGGCCCTCGCGACCCACTGACCGCCGGCGCGCGCGCGTTTGACACCCTGTTCGAGCCAGACCTATCATCCCCCGGACGATGAACGCGCCACGCCCTGAACGGGCGCCCGGCGCGTTTGCGTGCCTTCTGGGGTCGATGACGGACGGAACCCCGGGGCCCGATGGAGAGGATTCCGAGCAGGCTCGATGAAGCAGACCTACCAGCCCAAAAAGCGCCACCGCGCCAAGGAGCATGGCTTTCGCGCCCGGATGAAGACCGTGGGCGGACGTCGGGTCCTGGCCGCGCGCCGGGCTCGAGGTCGCAAGCGCCTGACGGTCTGACGGCCGACGCCGGTCGGAGGACCGAGCACGGCCCACCCCGGCCGCGGCTCGTCATGCTCTCCCGTCCGCAGGATTTCGCGGCGCTCCAGGAGCGCGGGACGGTTCGTTCGCACCCACTCCTGGCCACGCGGATCCTCCGGACCGACAACGGGTCCACGCGGTTCGGGCTGGCGACTGGTCGGGCGCTCGGCTCGGCGGTCGTTCGCAACAAGGTCCGGCGCCGGCTGCGGCAGGCGTTGAGATCGATGGGGCCGTCGCTCCGGCCCGGCTGGGACGTCCTCGTGATCGCCCGGCCGGCAATCGTGGCGGCGGACCACCGGACGGTGACGCAGACGTTGCGACGGCTGCTGACGCGGGGAGGCGTCGTGGGAGGCGAGGACGCGTGAAGCGGGTCGGGATCGCGGCGATCCACGCCTACCGGTTCCTGTTCGCGTGGCTGCCGTCGTCCTGCCGCTACGAGCCGACCTGCTCCCGCTACACGGAGCAGGCGATCGAGCGGTACGGGCTCCTCCGCGGCAGCATGATGGGCGCCCGGCGGATCGCGCGTTGCCACCCCGGCTACCCGGGAGGCTATGACCCTGTCCGCTGACCGCGCCCGCGACGTCATCCGTCGCTGGGGGCCCGACCTCGTCCGGATCGCGGCGTTCGTCGCCATCGCGATGGTGGTCGTGGTCGCCTGCACGGCCCCGAGCGCGTCGGGTGTGCCCGGCGTCAGCCCAACGCCGACCCCCGTGCCCACGCCGACGCCGCTTCCCACGCCACTCATGCCGGCCGAGCTCAAGCCGGACCCGATCAGCCCGTTCGCGTGGGCCTTCACGCCGATCTTCCAGGTCTTCTTCCTGCTCCTCGTCGGCATCGACGTCCTCGTCAAGGACATCGGGGTTGCGATCATCCTGACGACGCTCATCGTCCGGACCGCGCTCGTGCCCCTGATGCGCCGCCAGATGGTCTCGATGCGCCAGCTGCAGGCCCTCAACCCCGAGATCAAGGAGATCCAGCGGCGCTACCCGAAGGATCGCCTCAAGCAGCAGCAGGCCCAGTCGGAGCTCATGAAGGAGCGCGGCGTCAGCCAGGCCGGCTGCCTCATGGCGTTCCTGCCGTTCCTCCTGATCCTGCCGATGTACCAGGTCATCCGCGAAGGCCTCACGTCACCGGACATCACACCGATGCTGTCGGTCTTCGGGATCAAGCTGATCCCGCTGACCTGCAACCTGTACTCCGGCCAGCCCTGCCTCGACCCGACGATCTCGTGGCTGGGCGGCATCGACGCCGCGTCCTTCCAGGTCGTCAACATCCCGATCCCGCTGATCGGCGCGTTCGGCCTGTCGATCTTCGCCGTCGTCTACACGGTCATCCAGCTGATCGCCTCGCGGATGGCGCTGCCGCCGCACGATCCCAACACACCGCTCGACCAGCAGGCCCAGACCCAGCGCACGATGTCGCTGTTCTTCCCGTTCATCACGCTGCTCTACGGCAACGTCATCCCGGTCGGCCTCTTCATCTACCTGATCGTCTCGACCGCCTACCAGGCGATCCAGCAGTTCCTCACGACCGGCTGGGGCTCGTTGTTCCCCATCTTCGGCTGGACGCCCGCGTTCGCCGTGGACCACAAACCGCGCTTCCCGGTGCCGTCGGTGACGGCATCGACCTCCTCATCGCGCGCGGCGGGAGCGCCCGCGCGGCCCAACCCTGATCGGTCGGCCCTCGACCGCAGCGCGTCGGCGAACGCCACGATTCGCCAGCGCGGTCGACAGGGCCGGCGTGGGAGACGTCGCTGACCATGAGTGCATCTGACGCGTATCGCGAATTCACCGGCAAGAGCGTCGAGGAGGCCCTGCGGCTCGCCCGCGAGGCGTTCGGCGTCGGCCTCGACGACCTCGACTTCGAGATCCTGACCCCGGGCAGCCGGGGCGTCCTGGGCATGGGCGCGGAGCCAGCCCGGATCCTCGCCGCTCCCCGCTCGGAGCTCGGCGGAGCAGCCCCGAAGCGCGAGGCCGCCGCCCAGCGGCCGCTGCCGCCCCCGCCGCCACGCGATCGGGACGACGAGCGTGGCCGCGGTTTCGGCCGCGATCGGGGCTTCGATCGGGATCGCGATCGGGGCGGTCGGGGCTTCGACCGCGACCGCGGCCCACGCCGCGACGATCGCGGGCCCCGTCGTGACGACCGACCGCGCTACGACGAGCGGCCACGGCGGGATGACCAGCCGCGGCTCGACGATCGCGCTGAGCGCGCGCCGGCGACCGAGGGAGAAGCCCCGTTCGAGGCGCCGGAGAACGTGGCCGAGCCGGCCCGCATCCTCGCGGCGCCGCGGTCCGAGCTGGGCGGCGCGGCCCCGAAGCTCGAGGCCGCCTCGCAGCGGCCACTGCCGCCTCCGCCTGCGCGTGACCGCGACGACGATCGCGGCGGCCGCGGCTTCGAC
>JBKPRF010000062.1:0-4975 GCA_046734475.1 Chloroflexota bacterium | reverse complement strand
CACCTGTTGCACGCGATCGGCAACGCGGTCGTCGCGAAGTTCCCGCGCAAGCGGGTGGTCTACGCGACGTCGGAGAAGTTCACCAACGAGTTCATCACGTCGATCCAGCAGGGCAAGATCGACGACTTCCGCGCCCGCTACCGGCGGATCGACCTCCTCCTCATCGATGACATCCAGTTCATCGCGGACAAGGAGCGGACGCAGGAGGAGTTCTTCCACACCTTCAATGCCATCCACGAGGACGGCAAGCAGATCGTCCTGAGCTCGGACCGACCGCCGAAGGCGATCCTGACGCTCGAGGAGCGCCTCCGCAGCCGATTCGAGTGGGGGCTCATCGCGGACCTGACGGCGCCGGACCTCGAGACGCGGATCGCGATCCTCCGGTCGAAGGCCGAGGAGCAGGGGGTGCCGATCACCTCCGACGTCATCGAGTTCATCGCCCGCAAGGTCGTGTCGAACATCCGGGAGCTCGAGGGCGCGTTGAACCGGATCGTCGCCTACGCCTCGATGGGCGCGATGCCGATCTCGATCGAGCTCGCCCAGGCCGTGCTGTCGAACGTGCTGTACAACCCGAAGAAGCGCCAGATCACGCCGGAGCGGATCGCCAAGGCCGTGTCCGAGTACTACGGCGTGGGGCTCGATGCGCTCAAGGGCCAGAAGCGCGACAAGGCGATCGTCGTGCCGCGCCAGATCGCGATGTTCCTGATGCGCGAGGAGACCGACGTCTCACTGCTCCGGATCGGGGCGGAGCTCGGCGGCCGCGACCACTCCACGGTCCTCCACGCCTGCGACAAGATCACCCGCGAATCCGCGGGCAACGACGAGCTGCGACGCGAGATCGCCGCGGTCCGCGAGCTCATCTACGCCGAGTAGCGCCTGGCCGCCCGCCGACGGGCGCCCTCGCGGTTGTCCACCGTTCGACGGCAGCGCGGTGGGTTCGCGGTGTGATTGCAACGCCGCGCGACTGGTTGCAAGGCGCGCGCAACGTGGATGAAATGTCGGACAACCCGGATCGACGCGGTGGAGAAGGTGCGCACGGGAAGGTGGCGGGTCGGGCCCGAGCCCCGAGTGGTCCACATGGTCATCCCGCGGCCGTCCCCAGGATCGCCGCGACGGTCCACTGTTCGAGGCGGGGCATCCACCGGCGGGCTGAACGGGGCCACGAGGCACCGTCCACGCTGCCAACACCGTTATGACGGTGATGACGGGGTTAGAAGAATGGGCGAAGATACACATACCGAACGACCGGGCCCGGGACACGCCAGGTGCGAGCGGACTGAGCGCTCGGGGCCTCATCGTTTCGCCCCGCCCGTCGAGTTGGGAGTAGACCTGCCGTGAAGCTCTCCGTGATGCAGGAGAACCTCGCTCGGGGCCTGACCGTCGTGAGCCGGGCCGTCTCGACACGGAGCACCCTGCCGGTGCTCGCCAACGTCCTGCTCAAGACCGAGGACGGCGGTCTCCGCCTCACGACGACGAACCTCGAGATCGGGCTCATCTTCTGGGTCCCCGGCAAGATCGAGTCGGACGGCGCCACCACCGTGCCGGCCAAGCTCCTCACCGACCTCGTCCTGTCGCTGCCGGGCGGTTCGAAGATCGAGCTCGAGACCGGCGCCGGCGAGACCCTCCACATCACCTCGGGTCCCTTCGAGTCGCACGTCAAGGGCATCGATGCCGATGAGTTCCCGTCGATCCAGGCGACCGGCGAGCGACCGACCACGCGGATCAAGCAGGGCGAGCTCAAGCGCGCTCTCGAGCAGACCGCCTTCGCCGCCGCGACCGACGAGGCGCGCCCGATCCTGACCGGGGTCCTGTGCCGGTTCGAGGGCGAGACCGTCACGTTCGCGGCCGCCGACAACTACCGGATCGCGGTCAAGACGATCCCGATCCTCGACACGGTCGCCGACACGAGCGTGGTCATCCCGGCGCGGGCCCTCAACGAGCTCATGCGGATCCTCGGCGATGGCGACGACCCGGTCGATGTCGTGCTGGCCCAGGGCCGCAACCAGGTCCTGTTCCACCTCGAGGGCGTCGACCTCGTCAGCCGCCTGATCGACGGCCAGTTCCCGAACTACCAGTCGGTCCTGCCGAAGACCCACACGACGCGGGCGATTCTCGATCGCGAGGAGCTCCTGCGGGCAGTCCGGCCCGCCGCCCTGATCGCCCACGAGTCGGCGAACATCGTCAAGCTCCAGATCGGCTCCAACGGCGAGGCCGGGATCACGGTCAGCGCGAACGCCGAGGTCGGCGATCACGTCGGCCAGGTCGAGGCCTCGGTCGACGGCGACGGCACCTCGATCGCGTTCAACGCCAAGTACCTCGCGGACGTCCTCGAGAAGGTCGCGGCGGACCAGTTCGCGCTCGAGCTCCAGGGTCCGCTGGCGCCGGGCGTCTTCAAGCCCGTGGGCGATGACGACTACGTCCACGTCGTGATGCCGGTTCGGACCACCAGCTGACGGATCCTCGGAATCCTCCGACCGATGGCTAGCGGGGCGTCGCCTCGGTCGTCGGAGGGCTCGCCGCGAGAACGCGTTCGTTGTTAGCTACGCTTTCGCTGGTCGACCTGCGGGGCTACGCCCGCCTCGACGCGATGTTCGGCGATGGGCCGCAGCTCATCTGGGGCCCGAACGCGGCCGGCAAGACGAGCCTCGTCGAAGCGATCGTGCTGCTCGCCTGGGGCCATTCGCATCGCACCACCACGGACGCAGAGCTGATTCGCTGGGCGGCCGACCTCGCCCGGGTCGAGGGATCGCTCGGGCCCGACCACACGATCGACGTCGCGCTCGTCAGACCCGGCTCCGCCGCCGCGGCCGGCGGCGGCCGGAAGCGCATCCGGGTCAACGGCGTGCCGCGCCGGCCGGCCGCCCTCGCCGAGCATCTCCGGGTGGTCGTGTTCGCGCCCGAGGACATGCTCCTGGTGGCCGGCTCGCCGGCCCTCCGGCGGAGCGTTCTCGACCACCTGGCCTCGAGCCTGTACCCGACCTACGCCGCGGAGCTCGCGACGTACAGCCGGGCGCTCCAGCAGCGCAATGGCCTGCTCCGGGCGATCCGCGACGAGACCGGCTCGCGCGACGACCTGCGCTACTGGGACCGGCCGTTCCTGGACGCCGGGGGCGCGATCGTCGCCGCTCGGCACCGGCTGCTCACCGAGCTGGCCGGGCCCTTCGCCGCCGCTCACGCGGAGATCGCGCCCGACGAGGCCAGCCGCGGCCAGCTGGGCCTGCAGTACCTCACGAACGCGCCGGCAGTCGGCGAGGAGACGGCACGGGACGCGCTCGAGCGGCGCCTGGCAGAGACCGCCGAGAAGGAGCTGTGGAACGGCACGACGCTCGTCGGCCCGCACCGCGACGACGTGGCATTCGTCCTCGAGGGCCGCGACCTGGCGGCGTTCGCCTCCCGAGGCCAGCAGCGCACCGCGATCCTCGCCCTGAAGCTGGCCGAGCTGGACCTCCTGCAGGCTCGCGACGGGCGGCCGCCGCTCCTGCTCCTCGACGACGTCTTCTCGGAGCTCGACCCCGCGCGTCGGGCGCACCTCGTCCGCCGCATCACGGCGCTGCCCCAGGCCTTCGTGACGACGACCACCCTCGACGACCTGGACCCGGCGCTCCTTGCGATCGCGACCTCGTGGGAGGTCCGCACCGGCGATGCCGGGGCAAGCCTCAGTGGCCCGACGCTCGCGCCGGCGGCCGACGCCGCCGCGGGCCGGATGTGAGGGTCGGGTGACGAGCCGGCGGGCGCCGATGCAGCGGATCGGCGAGCTGATCCCGGGCACCGCGGCGCGGCTCGGCTTGGCCGACGAGCTGCGGCTGGCCCGAGCCGTGTCGACCTTTGACGCGATCGTCGCCGAGCATGCGCCCGCGGCGCACGGTGCCTGCCGCGCGGTCCGCCTCGACGGCGGCGCCCTCTTCGTCGAGGCCGATGCCCCGATCGTGGCCCAGGAGCTGCGGCTCCGGTCGAGCGCGCTGCTCGAGGCGTTCCGGGCCGCGCCGGCGGGCGGGGCGGTCGGGGAGCTGCGGATCGCGGTCCGGCGGCAGTGAGGACGCGTAACCGAGGCCTGCCCGGCGGCGTCTGACACCGGACGCGCGAAGATCGCGTGCGATAATCCCGGCCCCGACCGGCACCCAGCCAGCGAAGGCCCCCCAGGCAGAGGCTTCCATTGGCCCATCGCCTCCAGATGAAGCTCGGCATCGTCCCCGACGCCGACCGCCTGCCCGACTCGCCGGATACGGTCCTGCACTTCGAGCCCACGATCGGCTCGCAGGCCCGGTCCAAGGGCCACCTCTACCTCCTGGTCACGTCGCGAACCGGCGGGGCGCGGGCTCGTGAGGCGACGCGGCTCGTGGCCGAGGCGATCCGGAGCGAGTACTACTACGACGAGTCGGCTGGCATCCGGGTCTGCCTGATCAAGGCCATCCAGGCCGCGAACAAGCGGCTGGCGCACGCCCGCGAGCGCTCGGCGCTCGGCCACGATGAGTCGGGGCCGATCGGCGTCGGCGTCGCGGTGGTCCGCGACAACGAGCTGTACGTCGGGACCGTCGGGCCGGCCGAGGCCTACCTGAGCCGCGGGGCCCGGCTCTCGACGCTGCCGGATCCGAATCGCGACCACGGCCTGCCGTCGGCCGATCTCGAGCCCGACGTCTGGCGGGGCGAGATGAACGTCGGCGACCAGCTCGTGCTCGTCTCCGCGAACCTGCTCGCGACCCTCGGGGCCGACGAGCTCAAGGATGCCCTCGTCACGCTCCATCCGCAGTCCGCGATGGACCATCTCCACGGCCGGTTCGTGGCCGCCGGCGGCGAGGGCAGCGACGGCGCCCTGGAGATCGAGGCGGGAGAGATCGTCGCCTCCCGGGCGGGTCGCGCGCCCGTGCCGGTTCGGCCCGCCGAGCCGCTCGCCGGCGTGCCGGATCGCTCCCCGATCCCCCTCGCCGATTCAGTCGTCGGCGGCGTGGCCGCGGCCCAATCGGGCGCGCGTCGGGCC
>JBKPRF010000061.1:0-3492 GCA_046734475.1 Chloroflexota bacterium | reverse complement strand
CGCGGATCCCTGTCCGCTTCACGATCCACTCGTCCGAGGTGTCGACCATTCGCTCGAGGTCCGCGTTGGTAAGGACCTGCGCGGGCGCATACGCGCCCCAACCGGTCAGGTGAGCCGTCACGCGCGTGTTCCGGTCGGTCGTCAAAGCGGGTCGACCTCGATCAGTGGCTGCTTCGCCTTGACGAGTGCGCCGTTCTCGGCGGCGAAACGAACGACACGCCCGGCAAGGTCCGACTTGATCTCGTTGAAGAGCTTCATCGCCTCGATGAGGCCGATGACCTGGCCGACGGCGACCTCGCGGCCGGCGGCGACGAACGGCGCCGCGCCGGCCGAGGCCGGACCCCCGGCACGCCCCTCGGTGAAGGCGCCGCTGACCGGCATCTGGTACTCGTCGCCGGCGCCCGGCTCGGCGCCCTTCGTCAGCCAGGGCGGCGAGGTCAACACCGGCCAGGTCATCGGCCTGATCGAGGCGATGAAGCTCTTCAACGAGATCAAGAGCGACCTCGCGGGTCGCGTCGTGAAGGTCCACGCCGAGGACGGCAAGCTCGTCAAGGCCAAGCAGCCGCTGATCGAGGTCGAGCCGCTATGAACGAGCCGACGGTTCCGAAGGCCTCTTCGAACGGCACCGAGGCCGGTGGCAGCCGGCACGTCCCGTACGTCCATGTCACCGGCTGGGGCCGCTACGTCCCGAGCCAGGTCCTCACGAACGCCGACCTCGAGCGGATGGTCGACACGTCCGATGAGTGGATCACGAGCCGCACCGGGATCCGCGAGCGGCGCGTCGCCGCGGCCGACGAGACGACCGCGTCGATGGCCGCCGTCGCATCCCTCCGAGCGATCCGGACCGCCGGGATCGAGCCCGACGACATCGACCTGATCCTCCTCGGGACGCTCACCCCCGACTACTGGATGCCCTCGACGGCGGCGCTCGTGAAGGAGGCGATTGGCAACACGAAGGCCGCGGCGATGGACGTCTCGGCCGCCTGCTCCGGGTTCGTCTACGCGTTCGCCAGCGCCCAGGCCTGGATCACTGCCGGCCTCGCGAAGCACGTGCTCGTCATCGGGGCGGAGCTGCTGACGCGCTTCCTCGACTACACCGATCGATCGACCTGCATCCTCTTCGGCGACGGCGCCGGGGCGGTCGTCCTGTCGGCCAGCGACGAGCCCGGAGGCGCGCTCGGTGTCGAGCTCACGACCGAGCCGCAGGGGGCCTACATGATCTGGCTGCCTGCGGGCGGCGCGAAGAGCCCGCCGTCGCCGGAGACGATCGCCCGGGGCGAGCACTTCATCCGGATGGAGGGTCGCGAGACCTACCGTTTCGCGACGAGAACGATGGCGACGACGGCGCTCGAGTCGGTCCGCAAGTCCGGCCTGACCCCCGACGACGTCGCGCTGTTCATCCCGCACCAGGCCAACGTCCGCATCATCGAGGCGGTCGCGAAGGGCCTCGACCTGCCGATGGAGCGGATGTACACGAACGTCCAGAAGTACGGCAACACCTCGGCGGCGTCCGTGCCCATCGCCCTCGCCGAGGCGGTCAACGAGGGTCGCCTGGAAGTCGGCGACAACGTCACGATCGTCGCCTTCGGCGCCGGGTTCACCTCGGGCGCGGTGACGATCAACTGGACCGCCGATCCAGCCCGGGGACGCGCCGGGGAGGCCGCGGTCGATGCGTCCGACGTCCACGTCCGGCTGCCGGTCGACTGGGACTCGGTCGATCCGATCCCGCCGGCCCTGGCCGAGCTCATGGCCCGGCCGGGCCCGGTGAACCCACCGCTCGACGACGTCGCCCCGGGCGAGCCGGAGCGCTCCTCGCAGCCGGTCGGCTGATCAGATGGCCGACGCGATCAAGGTCGAGCTGCGCACGGTCGACGGCGGCCCGACGTCGGTCATGTCATCCGGGCCGTTCACGGTCATCGCCGATCGGCCGGTCGCCGGCGGGGGCCGCGGCCTGGGGTTCAACGGCGGCCAGCTGCTGTATGCCTCGATCGCCGCGTGCGTGTCGAACGACCTCTACCGCGAGGCGGCGACGCTCGGGATCTCGCTCTCGCGCGTTTCCCTCACGGTCGAGGGCAAGTTCCCGGGCCGAGGTGAACCATCGGGACCGGTGACCGTCGAGGTCGAGCTCGAGGGCGATGCGCCCGATGCCCGGCTCGACGAGCTCCTGGCGATCGTCGATCAGGTAGCCGAGATCCCGAACTCCATGCGCGGCACGACGCCGATCGAGATCCGGAGGAGGCGCTCGTGATCGACCTCAGTGGGAAGAGCGCGGTCGTCACGGGCGGCTCGCGCGGGATCGGCCGGGCGATCGCGCTGCGGCTCGCCGAGCAGGGCGCCGACGTCGCGTTCAGCTACGTCTCGAACGAGGCCGCCGCGACGGAGACCGCCGACGCGATCGAGGCCCTCGGCCGTCGGGCCCTCGCGGTGCAGGCGGACGTGTCGAAGCCCGACTCCGCGGACGCGCTCATCAAGGCCGCGCTCGAGGCCTTCGGCAAGGTCGACATCCTCGTCAACAACGCCGGCATCACCCGCGACGACCTGATCATGCGGATGTCGCTCGACGACTGGCGGGACGTCCTCGAGACCAACCTCTTCGGCGCGTTCTACGCGATCAAGGCCGTGACCCGGCCGATGCTCAAGGCTCGCTCCGGGCGGATCGTGAACATCACGTCGGTGAGCGGCCAGGCCGGCCAGATCGGCCAGGCGAACTACTCGTCGGCGAAGGCCGGCCTCATCGGGCTCACGAAGGCCACGGCCCGCGAGCTCGCGTCGCGCGGCATCACCTGCAACGCGGTCGCCCCGGGCTTCGTCCTGACGGAGCTGACGAAGGACCTCAACGAGGATCTCCAGAAGCAGCTCACCGAGCGCACGCCGCTCGGCCGCTTCGGGACCGCCGAGGAGATCGCCGCGGCCGTCGCCTATCTCGCGTCCGACGAGGCTGCCTTCGTGACGGGCCAGGTGCTCGCCGTCGACGGCGGCCTCGTGATGATGTGATGCCGTTGCATCTCGAGTCGATGAACGCGACGCCCGGCCGGGCCGCGTCGCTGGTGGTGGCGGCCAGCGCACGGCCGGGTGGATAGAGGCGCTCGGCAGAGCTCCCTCCGGCGGGCCATCGGGCTGTCCGCGCTGAGCGTCGCCTGGAGCGGGGCCATCGGCGTGCTGGCCGTCACGCAGGCGATCGCCAATGGCTCCGTGTCACTGCTCGGGTTCGGGGCGGACGCCGCGATCGATGCCGCGGCGTCCGTCGCGCTGATCTGGCGCTTCCGGATCGAGACCGCCGATCCCGCGCGGGCGACCGAGGTCGAGCATCGCGCCGAGCGGATCCTCGGGTTCGTGCTCGTGGCCGCGGCGGCGATCGTCGCGGCCGGGGCGGTCCGCTCCCTGCTCACCTCGACCGAGGTCGAGACGTCGAGCGTCGCCCTGGTGATCCTCGTCGCCTCGCTCGTCGTGCTGCCGCCGCTGGCCGTCGCCAAGCGCCGAGTGGCCGCCGCC
>JBKPRF010000060.1:0-1905 GCA_046734475.1 Chloroflexota bacterium | reverse complement strand
TCCACGCACAGTCCAGCCGACGGATGGGCCGCCGCCCAGTTCCGTCCGGCCCCATTCGGGCGTACGATGCGATCGAATTTCCCCAGCTGATCTGCGCGGGAGAGATCGTCGGGACGAGGGCGTCGAGTCCGAGCCACCGGCGGCGCCGACGGAGCAACGGTCCGGAACCTCTCAGGCACAAGGGACCGCGCAGGGATGGGGACGCTGGAGAGCGTTGAGGACGGGCACGACCCGCCAGCGCGCGCCGACGGAGGAACTCGCGGAGCTCGATGCGCCGCGGGGACGCTCTCAGGCACCAGGACAGCGGGGCACCGAGGAGGTGCCGCAGCGATGCCCGATCCAGCCACCAGCGAGTTCGTCGATCGTCATGTCGGGCCGGATCAGGCCGAGGTGGACGCCATGCTCGCCGCGCTCGGCCGGGCGTCGCTCGACGAGCTGATCGGGGCCACGGTCCCGGCGGCGATCCTGCGCCACGCCGACCTCGAGCTTCCGCCGGCACGATCCGAGGCAGAGGCCCTCGACGATCTTCGGGCCATCGCGGCCGCGAACACGCCGCTCCGGCCGATGATCGGGATGGGCTATCACGACACGATCACGCCGCCGGTCATCCTGCGGAACGTCCTCGAGAACCCGGCCTGGTACACGGCCTACACCCCGTACCAGCCCGAGATCGCCCAGGGCCGGCTCGAGGCGCTCGTCAACTTCCAGACGGCGATCGTCGATCTCACCGGAATGGAGATCGCCAACGCCTCGCTTCTCGACGAGGGCACGGCCGCGGCCGAGGCCGTGACGCTGTGCCACAGCGTCAGCACCGTCCACGACGGCAACCTCCTGCTCGTCGACGTCGACACCCACCCCCAGACGATCGGCGTGATCCGGACACGCGCGGAGCCCCTCGACGTGCAGGTCCTCGTGGCCGGCGTGCCCGAGCTCCTGGCACGTGCCGCCGCGCCCGCTGAGGGCGAGCGGCCGTTCGCGATCCTGCTCTCGTACCCGGGATCGTCCGGAGCCGTCCGGCCGCTCCGTGCCGACATCGAAGCCGCGCACGCCGCCGGGCTCCTCGCGATCGTCGCGACGGACCCGCTCGCCGCCGTCCTTCTCGAATCGCCTGGCGATCAGGGCGCCGACGTCGTCGTCGGGAGCAGCCAGCGATTCGGCGTCCCGATGGGCAATGGCGGGCCGCACGCGGCCTTCATGGCCACCCGCGACGCATTCAAGCGCTCGCTGCCGGGCCGCCTCGTCGGTGTGAGCGTCGACGCCGACGGCGCGCCGGCCTACCGGCTCACGCTCCAGACGAGGGAGCAGCACATCCGCCGCGAGAAGGCGACCTCGAACATCTGCACGGCGCAGGTGCTGCTCGCCGTCATCGCCAGCATGTACGCCGCCTGGCACGGACCCGACGGCCTCCGATCGATCGCGGAACGTGCCCATCGCCGCGCCTCCGCGATCGCGGCCGGGATCGAGGCGGTCCAGGGCCTCGGCCTCCGGCACACCGAGTGGTTCGACACGATCGCCGTCGAGACCGGCACGAGCGGCCGGGCCGACGCGATCCTCGCCGACGCGGCCGCGGCCGGCTACGAGCTGCGGCGCCTCGACGCGACCGGGATCGCCATCGCCTGCGACGAGACCACGACCGACGCGGACGTCGGCGCCGTCGTGGCAGCGCTCGGTGGCGAGGCCGCCACGGCGGCCGCCATCGATCGGCGCGCCAGCGCATCGCTGCCCGAGGCCATCCGACGGACCGACGCGATCCTGAGCCACCCCGTCTTCAACCTGTACCGCTCCGAGACCGAGATGCTCCGCTACATCTTCCGGCTCGCCGAGAAGGACGTGACCCTCACCCGGTCGATGATCCCGCTCGGGCTGTCTCTTATACACATCTCCGAGCCCACGAGACTGCAATGA
>JBKPRF010000059.1:0-8751 GCA_046734475.1 Chloroflexota bacterium | reverse complement strand
CGCGCATGGGCCGCGCCTGGGCCGCCATCCGCGAGGACGAGTTCGCGGCCGAGATGATGGGCGTCAACACCGTCCGGACGAAGCTCCTGGCATTCGCCCTCGGGGCGAGCCTCGCCGGCGTGGCGGGCTCGATGCAGGCCTCCTACCAGGGCGCCACGACGTCGGACTTCTTCCAGTTCTCCACGTCGATCCTCGTCGGGATCATGATCATCCTCGGCGGCGTCGGGAACATCTGGGGCGTCCTGACCGGCGCCCTCGTCCTCGTCTGGATCGACAAGGTCTTCCTGTCGTGGCTCGGCAACCGCCTGCATGAGCTCGGCGGCTTCCTGCACAGCGACTTCCTCGGCGGCCTGAACCCCTCCCAGTTCAACTTCCTGTTCTTCGGCATCCTCCTCGTGGCGATGATGCGGTTCCGTCCGGAGGGCTTCCTGCCGAGCCGCCAGCGGTCGGCCGAGCTGTACCACACCGCCCAGGACGAGGCCGCAACGGCCGTGGCCGAGGCGGTCGAGGCCGGAGCGGAGATGCCGACCGAGGACATCGCCCCGGAGGTCCTCGAGGAGCTCGGGATCGGCGAATCGGGGGCGATTGCCGAGTCGGAGTCGAACGCCGAAGTCGGTCGGCCCGAGGGCGCCGCCGATCGCGAGCCGCCGGGGACACCGCCCGAGATGAACCGGCCGCCGGATCCGCACGCATGACCGCGCACGTCGTGCCGAACACCGGCCAGATACCGGATGACCAGCTGCTGCTGCAGGCCCGCGGCGTGACCAAGCGCTTCGGCGGCCTGCTCGCGGTCAACTCGGTCGACTTCGACATTCCGACCGGGGCGATCGTCTCGCTCATCGGGCCGAATGGCGCAGGCAAGACGACGTTCTTCAACATGATCACCGGCGCCTACACCCCGACGGCCGGCGTGATCAACCTGGCCGGCGCCCAGATCGCGGGGCCGATCCGCGGCCGGATGCGCTCGCTCCGGCCGCACGACGTGACCGCTCGAGGTGTCGGCCGCACGTTCCAGAACATCCGCCTCTTCGGGACGATGTCGGCCCTCGACAACGTCCTGGTCGGCCTGAACGTCCGGCTCAAGACGCGCTGGTGGGCATCGGCCCTGCGGACGCCATCGATGGTCCGCGAAGAGGTCGAGGCGCATGACCGCGGGATGGAGCTGCTCCGCCTCGTCGGGCTCGAGGAGCGCTCCGAGACCTGGGCCCGCAACCTGCCGTATGGCGACCAGCGCCGGCTCGAGATCGCGCGGGCCCTCGCGACCGAGCCGAAGATCCTGCTGCTCGACGAGCCGACCGCGGGCATGAACAACTCCGAGACCCGCGATCTCACCGACTTCATCCAGCGGCTGCGGGCCGAGCTGGGCCTGACCGTGCTCCTCATCGAGCACGACATGCGCGTGGTCATGGGCATCAGCGACCGCGTGACGGTCCTCGACTACGGCGAGGTCATCGCCGAGGGCACCCCGCGCGAGGTCCGCCAGAACACCCGGGTCATCGAGGCGTATCTCGGTCGCGGCGCGGCCGAGGAGACGGCCGACAGCGAGATGTCCCCGGCGCCGGGCACGAGCAGCTAGCGATGGCGCTCCTCGAGCTCCAGGACGTCCACACGTTCTACGGGGCGATCCATGCCCTGCGCGGCGTCAGCCTCGACATCGACGAGGGCGAGATCGTCACGCTCATCGGCTCGAACGGCGCCGGCAAGTCGACGACGCTGCGGACGATCTCCGGCCTGCTCAAGCCGAGCCAGGGCTCGATCACGCTCGGCGGCAAGCGGATCGACGGGCTGCCGCCGCATGAGATCGTCGAGCTCGGCATCTGCCAGAGCCCGGAAGGCCGCCGAGTCTTCCCGCGGATGTCGGTCCGCGAGAATCTGGAGCTCGGGGCCTTCTCGCGGCGCGATCGGGCCGCCGTCGCCAGCGACATGGAGCGGGTGCTCGGGCTCTTCCCGCGGCTCCGTGAGCGGATCGAGCAGCGGGCCGGCACGCTGTCCGGCGGCGAGCAGCAGATGCTCGCGATCGGGCGAGCCCTGATGGCGGCGCCCAAGGTCCTGCTCCTCGACGAGCCGTCGATGGGCCTGGCACCGATCCTCGTCGAGCAGATCTTCGACATCATCCGCGAGATCAACGAGCAGGGCACCACCGTCCTGCTCGTCGAGCAGAACGCCCTGATGGCGCTCGGCATTGCGAAGCGGGGGTACATTCTCCAGACCGGAGAGATCGTGCTCTCCCAGGAAGCTGCACTCCTGCGCCAGAACGAGGCGGTCCGGAAGGCCTACCTCGGCAGCTGACCAAAGGTCGAGCCGTGGAACCTGAGATCGACGAGGTCCCGATCGTTCGGATCGGGCCGTCCATGGGGCGGGGCTGGCGGGACGGGGGCCTGGTCCTGGTCGCCCTGCTGGTCGTCCTCGTGATCAAGCCCTGGAACTCGCCGAGCGGTCCCTCGTCGAGCGCCGCCCCGTCGCCGACAGCGACCGCGGTCGCAGCGGCGACGACGACCCCACTGCTGATCCAGGGCTCCCGCCGCTACGACCCGATCGTGTTCGGCCGCTACGAGGTCCAGCCGGCCTGGGAGGTCTGGCCCGCGGGCTACATCGTCCGGATGGCGTCGACCGGCCCGCTGGCGATCGACGTGCCGGCGCCCAGCGGCGGGCCGATGTTCTCCGCGCAACCGGGTCCCAGCCCGACGCCCCTGGCGACGCCGCCGCCCGACGCCAGGCAGCTGCTCGACATGGGCCGCAGCGAGAACATCGGCGTCATCGGCTTGAACACGCCGGCAGGCGTCGCGATCCAGTCGGTCGAGCTCGTCCGGTTCGACGGGCCGAGCTGGACGTCGCTGGCCCTCCTCAGCCTCGACGCACCGTGGAAGTCGACGCACTTCCACGTGTACGGCCTGGCCGGCGCGGAGGCACAGCCGAACGTCCTCGGCGCGTGGCTGCCGGGCGTCTACCGCCTGGACGTCACGGCCATCGAGGCCGGCAAGCGCGTCCACCTCGCGGTCGGGCTGCTCGTCCGATCCTGATCAGCGCACCTGATCAGCGCAGGCGTGGCTCCCGGTACATGTCGAACACGGCCCGGGCAAGCATCGCGAGGCCGATGAGCGCGACCCACAGCCCCGGGATCCGGGTGAACGCATCGGCCGGCTGGCTGAACGCGAACGCGCGGACGAGGAACAGGTCGGCGATCCGGGCCACGAGCCCGAACCAGCCGAGCGCGGCGATGATCGCGTAGCTGGGCCAGCGGTCGGCGCTGACGGGACGCAGCGAGGCGTACGGCAGGGTCACGAGCGCGAGCGTCGCGATCGCCGCCACGAAGACGAGGATCCCGTAGCTCTCGAAGGCGTTGCCGGACTTCACCGTGAGCTCGCCGGCGTTGCCACCGACGCTCCACCACGGGAGGACGCAGCCGACGAGGGCCACGACCGCTCCTGCGGCGGCGAGCAGCCGCGAGCGCGGGTAGGTGCGGCGATGCATCGTCATGGCTCGACCGTGTAGACCTCGGGCTTGAGGACCCCCACGAACCGGAGGTTGCGGTACAGGTCGCCGTAATCGAGGCCGTAGCCCACGACGAACCGGTCCGGGATCGTGAAGCCGATGTAGTCGACCGGGATCTCGACGAGCCGCCGCGCCGGCTTGTCGAGGAGCGTCACGATCCTGAGGGAGGCGGGCCGCTTGCCGCGCAGGTAGCGGACGAGGTAGTTGAGGGTCAGGCCGGTGTCGATGATGTCCTCGACGATGAGGACGTCCTCGCCCTCGATGCTCGTCGAGAGGTCCTTCAGGATCCGCACGAGGCCGCTCGACTCGGTCGTCGCGCCGCCGTACGACGACGTCTCCATGAGGTCGATCCGGAGCGGGACGTCGATCGCCCGCATGAGGTCGGCCATGAACAGCAGCGAGCCTTTCAGGACGCTGACGAGGGTGAGCGATTTGCCGACGGAGTCGGCGCTGATCTCGCGGCCGAGCTCCACGACCCGGGCCTGGATCTGTTCCTCCGTCAGGAGGACCTCGCCGACGTTGGCCCTGAGGTCGACCGTGGCGATCTCGGTCATGAGACGAGTCGCTCAGCGCCGGACCGGCGCCGCCCGGAGCTGGGCCTGGCCGCCGCCGGCGTCCCAGGCACGGGAGGCTGGGGGCTGGGGCTCGCGCCCGCCGCTCCGGGGGCTTCGGCGGCGGCAACGAGATCGAACGGCTCGGGTCGCTCGGGCACGACCCGCTCGGGCACGACCTGGCCGGACGTGCCCGAAAGCGATTCCACGAGCCCGATCCGGCCGTACTTCAGCAGCATCTGGCGGAAGTCACGGGCGTAGAACAGCTTGATGCGGATGTACGGGTAGAGCTCGCGCAGCCGCCGGAGCTTCCGGTTCTTCTTCCGGACGAGGCGCTGCTTCAGGGTCGTCATCTCGAGGAACATGTCGAGGTCGGGCAGGTAGAAGTCCGGCGAGAAGCTCTCGATCACGCTGCCGTCGAGGCTCCACAGGATCGGGAACGTCACCGGTTCGTACTCCCAGCGCACCGCGTAGAAGTCGAGGATCCGGGCCATCTCGGCCTCGCTCGCGTGGGCGAACCCGGGCAGCTCCCGCTCGGGAGCGGCTGCGGGACGCGGGTCGGTCACCTGGCCAGCGTCTCGAGGTCGCCGTGCCAGTGGGCCAGGAACTCGTGCATGTCGAGCACGTCGTCGGTCGTGATCGGCGGGCGGTCCGGGCGAGGCGCGTCGGCCAGACCGGAGTCCGCCAGCACGAACCCGAGCGTCGTGCTGCGGCAGGCCGGGCAGTCGATCTGGAGGAAGGAGACGTCCTCGCGGGAAGCCACGACGCGGACGCAGTCGAGGGGGATGGGCTCCTCGCAGGCGGTGCAGGTGACGCCGTCCGGGAGCGCGCGGAGGTGGTCCAGCGGATCCATCCGCGGCCAGTGTACCCGTTCCCCCGATCGGCCGGGCAGCTTGAAGCCGATACCCCGGGGGAGTATCATGCCCGTGTGACCCAGACCGAGACGGCCGAGCACCCGGCCACTGACGCCGAGACCTTCCGGCACGCCTACACCCGCGACAAGGCCCAGCTCGTGCGGCGGCTCGCGCGCATCGAAGGCCAGGTCCGTGGCATCAGCCGCATGATCGAGCGCGAGGAGTACTGCGTGGACATCCTGCAGCAGACCTCCGCGCTACGGGCGGCTGTCGACTCGCTCGCGATCCTCGTCCTCGAGGACCATGTCCAGGGCTGCGTCCGCACCGCGGCCGAGCACGGCGACGCCGAGCGCTACGTCGACGAGGTCGTCGATGTGGTCCGAAGGACGTTGGGTCGCCCCGTCCGGAGCGCCACGCGGGGCTGACACCAACCCACGTTTTCCACGACATCGAGTGGCCCGTCCACTCTCGTGGATAACCCGGTTGACGATCCGGAAACGCGAGTGCAACATCCGGCATCCGCACCGGGAACACCGGAGGGGAACGTGGCTCGCGAGGGGTCCGGGGAAACCCGACCGCGAACCGACCGAGTCGCGTCAGACCGAAGGCCCAGGCGCATGAACGACCACGCCGGGGGCGGCGGGATCACGGCAGGCGGCTCTCGTGGAGGGAGCGCGGCCAGCAGGCGACCACCGCTCCCGACGCGAGTCGATCAACTCCCACCACTGCCCGCCGCGTACGAGCACGCGCTCGTCGCCGGCCTCGCCGCGATCCCGCTCGAGCTCGAGGCAGGAGCACGCGCCGCCATCGACGCGCAGGCCCGCCTGCTCCTGGCCTGGAACGCGGCCATCAACCTCACCGCGATCACCGACCCCGAGGCGATCGCGATCCGCCACGTCGTCGACAGCCTGACGGCCGCGCCGCTCATCGGCGGCTGGTCGGCGGGCGGGCACGTCCGGGTCGTCGACGTCGGGAGTGGCGGCGGCTACCCCGGACTCCCGCTTGCGGCGGCGTTGCCGAACGTCGAGGTCGTGCTCGTCGATTCGATCGCGAAGAAGGCGCGCTTCCTCGAAGCGGCGGTCGACGTCGCCGGACTCGCCGGTCGGGCACGGGTCGCGAACGAACGGCTCGAGACCCTCACCTCGCGCGTGCGCGCGCGATCCCTCAGCCCGTTCGACGTCGCCACCGCCCGGGCGGTCGGCGGCCTTGGCGAGCTCATCGCGCTCGCGCTGCCGGCACTCGCCCGCGGCGGCCGGCTCGTGGCCTGGAAGCGCGGGGATGTCGAGGCCGAGGTCGAGGCGGCTCGAGGGGTGGCGGAGCGTCTCGGTGCCGAGATCACCGTCCACGATCCGCGCGTCGCCGCGCTACCGGACCACCGGCTGGTGGTGGTGACGCGCTGGTAGGCTCGGGCGCCATGCGCGTCGCCCTGCTCTCGGACATCCACTCCAACATCGTCGCGCTCGACGCCGTCCTCGCGGCCGCCGGTGCCGTGGACGCGATCTGGCAGCTCGGCGACATCGTGGGCTACGGGCCGGAGCCCGACGCCGTCATCGGCCGGCTGCGCGAGGTCAAGGCCGAGGGGGTCCGCGGCAACCATGACGCGGCCGCCGTCGGCGGCTCCGAGATCGACTGGTTCAATCCGGAAGCCCGCCGGGCGATGGAGTGGACCCGGGCGGCGATCTCCCGGGACTCGGTCGACTGGCTCAGGGGGCTGCCGGACCGCGCCACGATCGGCGACGCCGAGCTCGTCCACGGCAGCCCGCGCGAGCCGCTCTGGGAATACGTGACGTCGGTCCCGGTGGCGCGGGCGAATCTCGCCACGCTCCGGCAGGCCGTCGGGCTGCACGGCCATACCCACATCCCGGTCGCCTTCCTCGAGGCCGACGGTCGGGTCGATGCCATCGGCCCCCACGACGGATCCGAGCTCGAGCTGCGCGGCCGACGGGCGCTGCTGAACCCGGGCAGCGTCGGCCAGCCCCGTGACGGCGATCCCCGGGCGAGCTTCGCGATTTTCGAGCCGGAAGCGGGCCGCATCACGTGGCACCGGGTCGGCTACGACGTCGAGGGCGTCCAGGCGGCGATGCGATCGGCCGGCCTGCCGCCTTCGCTGGCGGCCCGCCTATCATTCGGCCTCTAGGAGGCAGCCCAGCCACTTGTCCGATCCAACCAATCCCCAGTTCCGCCGCGCCATCCTGGCGCTGGCGGGGGGTCCCGGCGACGAACGGATCGTGCGGCTGGCAAGCGACGTGGGCCGGCTGGCCCACGCCGAGCTCGTCGGGGTCCACGTGGTCGAGGTCGAATGGTCACTGCCGCTCGACGCCGACATCGCGGCACGCTCCGAAGAGGCGCAGCAGATCCTCGATCAGGCCGAGCTCACGGCCGAGCAGCTCAAGATGCGCCTCGAACCGGTGCTCCTCCAGGCCCGTGAGGTCGGCGCGGCGCTCGTCGACGAGGCCACCGAGCGGGCGGCCGACGTCCTGATCCTGGCGCTCGGCTACCGCAAGCGATTCGGTGGCGATTTCGCGATCGGCCGCACGATCCCGTATGTTCTGAAGCACGCACCGTGCGCCGTCTGGGTCGTGCGAGAGCCGATGCCCGAGGAGCTCCAGTGAAGATCGTCATCGTCGGCTGTGGCCGGGTCGGGGCCGTCCTCGCGGAGGCGTTCGACGGGGCCGGCCACGAGGTCATCGTGGTTGACCTCTCGACCCGTGCCTTCGACCGCCTGTCCGGCGAGTTCAGCGGCCAGGCGATCCGCGGTGACGGAACCGATGAGGACACGCTTCGACGCGCCGGCGCCGTCGGGGCCGACGTCTTCCTCGCGCTCACCGAGGGCGACAACCGGAACGTGATGGCCGCCCAGGTCGCCACCGAGAACCTCGAGATCCCGAAGGTCGTGGCGAAGATCAACGACCCGGTCCGGGCGGCCGCCTACGCCGAGCTGGGTGTCGCCACGGTCTGCCGGACGACGATGCTGTCCGACGCGATTCAGACGTTCCTCGGCTTCCAGGCATCGGGCATGCCGTGGGTCATCGAAGCCGTCGCCCCGCATCACGAGGCGCCGACCGGCAGTGCCGCGTCGGAACGCGCGGCCGGCACTCCGGCCGCCGGGACGCCGGCCGTGACCTCAGCGTCGGCACGGAAGGGCTGAGCGATGTTCGTCCTGGTGGTCGGCGGCGGAAAGGTCGGGTACTACCTCACGAAGGAGCTCGTCGAGAGCGGCCACGAGGTCGTCCTGATGGAGAAGGACCGGACGCGGGCCAGCCAGATCGCCGACGAGGTCGGCTCGATCGTGGTGCCCCATGACGGCTGCGAGGGGAAGTACCTCGGCGAAGCCGGCGCCAACCGGGCCGACATCGTGGCCGCCGTGACCGGCGACGACGAGGACAACCTCGTCATCTGCCAGATGGCCAAGCACCACTTCGACGTGCCTCGGACGATCGCCCGCGTGAACAACCCCAAGAACGAGGACCTGTTCCGGCATCTCGGCGTCGACGAGCTCATCAGCCCGACCCGGATGGTCCTCGGCTCGATCGAGCAGGACATCCCGGTCCATGAGCTGCTCCACCTGGGCGCCATCGACAGCGAGCTGGGAATCATCGAAGCCCATCTCCAGGAGGGCTCCCCTGCCGTCGGCAAATCGCCGGCGGACCTGCAGATCCCCGATGGCTGCTCGCTCTTCGCGGTGGTCCGCGACGGTGTCGCGACGCCGCTCCGATCGGATTCGGTGCTCGCGATCGGCGACAAGGTCATCGCGATCGGTCGGGCCGACTGCGAGCCGCGGCTGCGCGATCAGCTCATCGGGACGGCGGCCGAGGAGTAGCCGGGACCGCGCGCGGCAAGCACGGAGAAGCCCG